>CAYOTU010000323.1:0-4663 GCA_964406905.1 uncultured Myxococcales bacterium
TTTCGAGCCCCCTGGTCCGATCCCAGCCGGGAGCCCGCGACCGTGGCGCGTTCCGTCTCCCGTTGTGCCCGTCTTCCGAGCCCGCTGATCTTCCGAGCCCGAGTTCCCAGTGCCGACAAGAGGCGCCGCGGTCGTAGAGGAGGACATCGTGTCCAACAGCGCTTGGGCCTGTCCGTTCACTGGAGTACATCTACCCCGGAACTCCGGAGTATCGATGATCCAACCAGCGGTCAGTGAAGCGTCGGTCCGCTTCGGCAGCGCCCCTACCAGAGCCCGTCGATTACCATCTCCAGCGTTTCGCACCCGCGGTTCGCGTCGCTCGGATTCCAGCTGTGGACGAATTCGTCGGTGAACGCCATCTCCCCGTCGTCATCGAGATGACCGAGGTACACCCGGAAGCAGTCCTTCTCGATCTCTCCCTCGGGATCGAGCTCTTGGATGACGAGGAGATCGCCGTCCCGCAAGGGCGTGCTCATGAGCAGGTAGAGGACGGCGCCGTTCAGGGACGGGGCGGCACCGTCCGCTGGCCCGAGGGTGGCGCCGTCGAGGCCGACGGGGCTCGGCTGGTCGGCGCAGGGCGCGTTCGCTGATGGCTCCACTCCGGCCAGGGCCGCTGCGCTGCCGATCATTGCACCGTCGCGGACGATCTCCACCGCGTCGATCTCGACGCCGGGCCCCATGGCATCGCAGCCCTTGACCGTCGTGTCCGTGATCTTCACCAGGTTCCAGGTGTACCGATACTCCTCCCGGCCGGCCTCACCCCCCAAATCGGACGCCCCGGAGATGGAGTCCAGCGTCGGCGATGCCCCGCCGACGTGATCGGGACAGCCGGAGAGCGCGAGTACCGCAAAGACCAGCACGAGGTGGTGGATAGGGCATTTCAAGCCGGTTTTTTGCCTCCAAGACGAGTATCGGAGGCAGGAAGTCGCCTGTCAACGACCACCGAATCGAGCCTGTGGATTCGTGAGGGCTTCGTCAGTGTCGTTGTGGGGTTGAAGAGGGAGAAAAACGGGGGGGAAGCGACTCTCCGGGGCCAATTTGAGAACGAAGCTCTCGATTCACACATCGACGCAGACGTCCGCTCAAAACTGCCAGCATATATACAGGCCGATACCCCTGTGTTCATACGCCCAAACGGGTCCTCCGTCCCGAACGCGTTCTCCCGAACGCGTTCTCCCGAACGCGTTCGGGCAGAAGGGCGGCGGCGGCTCCTTCAATGTCGGTGAGAGTCAGTCCAACGATGCAGGCCATGAGAGCGGTCACGGCAGCGTGAACATTGGGCTGGGTTGCAACTGAGAGAGAAGGGGCGGAGCACGAGGAGCTGTCCCGGGAACTCAGGCCCTTGGCGGAGGGGTGCGACCGCCTGGAGGTCGAATCAGATCGATCCGGAGCGCCACGCAAACCAGCCCCAACGAAGCAAGCTCCCCAGCCAGATCAGGAACGGCTTGTCCGGGGGGAGCGGAATCACCCCGTGCCCTTCGGGGACCTGGATGTCGAGCTCGGCCAGCAGGGCCCGCGTGTCCGCGCCGCGCATGGGCGGCGGGTCCAGATCCTTCGCGGGGGTGTCCGAGAGGCGCATGGGGAAGGCCAGATAGGCCATGGGCTTCGTGACGCCGGGGAAGTCCCGTCGCCGCAATGGCGGGATGGGACCCAGGTCCAGCGCGGATAGGTCACTCACCAGGCGCCGACCCTTCTGTGTCTGCACCACATGGACACGGTCGGCCAGGTCCAGGGCCTGCAAGCTCTCGTGGCAGGCCTGGAGGCGCTTGCTCTTCAGCACCTTGCGTAGCGCGGCCATGGGGTCGTCCTGGGTAGTGGTCGATCCCAGGGACGCAGCCCAGGTCTCCAGATCTCCCCGGGGGCCGGTCACGACGAGGTGTCCGCCCCGGGCTTTGAGCAAACCGGACAAGGGCTCGCGTGCCGGGTCCATCGCCAGCTCGTGGCCACGCTCCCTGGCGTGTGCGAGGCGGGCTGCGCGCTGCGCGGCGATCAGGGGCAGCGTCTGCAGGAGCACGGCCATGTAGGTCAGGTGGGTGGTGACGAAGACGCCCTGGCCCGTGCGCTTCTTGTGGTACAGGCCCAGCAGGATTCCCAGCGCGCCGGAGAGCCCGGACCCGATGTCCAGCACCGGCGTGGGCAGCAGCCTGGGGACGCCACCTCGGCCGTAGGTCATCTGGATCCCGGAGACGGCCTGGACCACCTGCTCGAAGCCTGGGCGCCGCTGCCACTCCCCCACGTCTCCATACGCGTTCAGGTGTCCGTAGACAATGTCCGGGTGCCGCTCCCGCAGGGCCTCGGGGCCGACTCCGATGTCACGGGCGATGTTCAGGTGGCGGTAGTTGTGCAGGACCACGTCGGGCTCCAGGTGGTCGATGACCCGGCCGAGTTGCTCCTTGCCCGCGTCGTCGGACCAATCCAGGGTCACCGAGCGCTTGCCCGGGTTGAACATCAGGTGGAAGGACAGGGCCCATTGCAGGTTCGTCGGGCTCTGCAGGGAGGTCACCTCCGCGCCGAGCTCAGCCAGGACCCGCGCGGCCACGGGACCGGCGATGATGCGGGACAGGTCCGCGACGCGTACGCCCTCCAGGGGGTGCGCCAGGGTCTTGCCCGTGGGCGCGGGGGCCTGGGCCTGGGCCGCCTGCCAGGAGTTGAGCAGGCCCGGAGCCCCGGCCTGCATCTGCACGCGAGGGGCCATGCGGGGCGGCTGCTCCGGACATTGCACGCCGATCCCCGGGACCGTCAGCGCGCCCAGGATCGGGTCGTCGACCACCGCAGTGTCGGTCATGCCCGCGTCGGAAGAGTCCCGAACCCATTCGTCGATGGTGCGCACCTTGATGCAGCAGAGGTGCTTACCGAGCACCTCCTCCCAGTCGTCCGCGGCGCGGAGCAGGAAGACGCGCTCGAGGCACGCGATGATCCGCTTCGCCTCACCGATGCTGCCCACCTGGCTGGGATCCCGGACCGTCGCCTCGGAGAGGATGCCCTGGAACTCCCGGGCCTGCTCCTCGTGGCCGTGGCGCTCCAGGGTCTCGATCATCTCCTGGTTGTGCGCGGGCAGGGTGATGTGTAGATAGACCCAGCGGTCGTCCTTGCAGCGCCAGGCCCGCATGAAGGGGGTGGCCACCATCTTCAGCGCCATGAGGGAGCGCGGGACGCCGGTCTTGATCAGCACCAGGAGCACCTGGGACAGGAGCGATGCGCTGAAGAGGTCGGCCTTTACCGCTTGGCCGCGCCCGGTGGTGAGGCGCGCGATCAGGGCCGCCATGATGCTGCAGGCGCCGAAGAGCCCGGCGAGCACCGAGGGAATGGGCAGGTCGTGGTACGCGGGGGATCCGAGGGCACGTTCGTAGAGGCAGCTTGCTGCGCCAGCCAGCGCGTCCTCACCCGGTAGGTCGGCTAGGGGATGCCCCTCGGGGAAGGCAGGGATCGCACAGTGGATCAGGCCCGGGTTCGGCCCGGCCCGGAGCGCGTCAACGTCCACACCCCAGGTCTTCGACAGCTCGAAGCCCGCGTCGGTGATGAGCACATCAGCGGCCGCCACGAACGCGCCGAAGCGCGCCCGAGCCGAAGCATCCGCGACGTCGAAGGGGGTCTCCAGGCAGCCCCGCGCCAGCACCGCGTCCAGCACGGGATCCACGGCCTGGTAGCTAGACGGGACGACCCGGAGCACCTCGGCTCCGTGCTCCGCGAGCAACATGGCCACCAGACGAGGCGCCAGGTCCTCCGCCAGCGCAACCACACGAAGCCCGCGCAGGAGTCCCTTGGGATCGGAGTCCCCGACGGCTCCTGTCTTGTCCTCGATCATGTCCTCTCCTTTTTGTTACAAGCGCACTAGCCCGCAGAGATGAGCGAGGTCGGACATCAGCGGCGGGATGCCGTTCAGTGCTGACGGGTCGTCCTTCAGGTCTCCCTTGGCGTTCGCATGAAGCTGAAGGCCCATTCCGGGGAGCGCTCTCACTGGGCAGGGAATCATTCCCTGGCCAAGGATGAAGTGATGCACGGTCTCCAGCGCCCTCGAGTGTCCCCATGAGCTCCCGACCGCGAGGCCGGTTGCGACCTTGCCCGCGAGCTTGCGACCATCGCGTTTCAGGGAAACACAACGATCAAGGACACATTTCAGGGCCCCGGAGATGTCGCCGAAGTACACCGGGGTTCCGATGAGTATGGCATCCGCTCGAAGGAGGGCCTCGAGGATCCGCGGCACATCATCCGCGATGGGGCAGGCAGCGGCAGGGCACACTCCGCAGTTGTGGCAGTCTTGAATCTGCAGGCCCGCGAGGGAGATGAACTCCGTTTGGAAATCCGCGGCCTCTCCCTGCGCAAGCGCGTAGCGAACTGCTGTCTCCGTGTTTCCCTTGGATCTCAGGGAACCCGAGATTCCTACCAGACGCATCATGTCACCCCCGTATGGGCCAGCCAGGGCCTCTCGCACAAGTGTGCTTCAAGGCACCATGAGTTCGCTGGTTTCTTGTACTGCGCGGGACCTCTCGACACAAGTCCTGGTTGCTGACCAAGCGGCGGGGTTTTCATCGGGCGATCTGATTCTGCGAAGGGACCGCGCTATTTTGCCTCTGTGGATAGGAAGTTTCATCCCAAGTGGATAGGAAGTTTCATCCCAATTTTAGCCTCCACGGCGAGTATCCGAGGAGGGAGGCTGGGTGTC
>CAYOTU010000324.1:0-4648 GCA_964406905.1 uncultured Myxococcales bacterium
CGCGTTGGCCGCTGTGTTACAGGCCGAAGAGGATCAACGTTCCCGGGGGTCCGCCGTCGCTGTTGAGGCCCCTGCCACTCCGGCTGTCGGCTCCGGGGCAGCGCTAATGTCCCGTCGTGGCACGGGGCGCCCCTGTGAGGATATCGAGGCCATCCTTATCGATCCGTCCTATGCAGGGGGACGATCCCGCGCCATCCCGGTCAACGGGCGCTTCAGCGTCCTCGCTGGGAGCCGCCTTCGGGTCACATGCAGCGCGCCCTTTCCGGATGCATGCATCGAGCTGGATAAGCGCGGAGACGGAGCGCGGACGTCGGTCCCCCTGGCGTTGCAGCCCCGTCGGGACCGTGATCTGGCCTACGCAGCGGAGATCAGCCTGGATGGGCCGCAGGAGATCCGACTCCTCCGGCGCCTTGATGGTCTGGCGGGTAACCTCTGGCACCATGGGGTCTGGGTCTTCGAGATCCTTGAGGATGAGCCCCCTTCCTGTTGGCTCCTTGAACCGACATCGGACGTGGAGGCGGACCGTAGTCACAGCCTCTCGATTTCCGTTGAGGCCCGGGACGATTGGGGGATTCGCCGTGTTCTCCTCCTGTACCGTGTCCTGGAGTTCGACGCAGAGGAGCGCAGCATTGAGCTGGCCGTGGTGGACGACCGCCGGGATGTGCGGATCGATGATCCGGTGGCGGTGGCCGCGTTCGGGGCCGAGGGTGGTCAGCATGTGGTCCTCCGCGTCGAGGTGGAGGACGTGAGACCGGGCGCGGAACCGGGCCGTTGTCGGACCCGTCCAGTTACCCTGACCGTCCACTCGGCCAACGAGGAGTACCGGGCCATGGTGGTCCGCGCTGCAGAGTTGAGGGATCGGACAATTGAACTCCTGGGCGATCTGGTGATCCTGCACGGCAAAGAGGGGCTCCGTCGCACCATCGACGTCGTCATGACCTTCGATCGTTTGGCGAGGTTGGTCGCAGTCCTGGGGGAGCAGACCTGGGGCTTGGCAGAGAGCGCGATGGTCGAGCAGGACATCGTACGACGCTTCGCTGAGATGGAGGCCAGGCTCGGTGCGATCTCAGAGGAGGCCGAGGATTGCTGGGAGCATCGGGATGCGCGCCTCCACGACTGCACCGCACAGCGGCTGCGTTCGCTGCGGCCCGAACTGGAGCGGGATGTCCTGGTCCTCGCAGACGTGGTGGACGGACTTCTCAACAGCTACCTGGTCCATTGGAGCCAGGAGTTGGAGCAGCAGCGTCGTAACCTGGCTCACCTCGTGACCCGCCCCGAGAGGGCTGGCATGAGGGAGGCGGAGGTCTTGCGGGCTGCCTCCCGCCTGCGGACGAAGCTCGACCAGGTAAAGGAATTGAGTGCATCGGTGCGCCCCCTCCTGCCTCCCGCGCTCATAGCGGGAACCGTCGCTGGGGGGCGCTCGGGGACAGCGCTTTGGATGGCACGTGCTGTTCAGGATATCGAGGCCCTGACAGCGGGGCTGGGCAAAGGGGACGCGGCCGCCACCGCTGCCCTCTTAGACGATCTCGGCCGCGCTGTGGACGAGCTGAATCGCTCCATCGAGGGCGAGTATGCCCGGGTCCTCACCCGTACCACCGAGGGTTTCCAGAAGCGTGTCGTGCAGCTCAAGCTGGAGATTCTCGAGGCGAAGTCCCTTTGCCGGGACATGCTCGGGGATCTCAAGGACTTCCTCGTCGCATGGGAGAAGCGCCGGGAGTCCCACTTGAAGCCGCGGCTAAAGCGACGTTGGCGGGAGATCCGGCGCCAGATCCGGGAACTGCGCAATGTCGCCGCGCGCCTGGATGAGACAACCTACCTGCCCCTGGAGCGCCAGGGCGTCTCGGAGTTGAGGACCGAACTGAGGCGCCTGCGCACCAGCCTCTCCAAGGCCCGGATGGAGGACGCGTCGGGGATCCTGGAGCAGGTCCAGGAGAGGCTCCAGTCCATGGTCTACTCGCTGGAACTGGTCCAGCGATACGGAGGGCCGGAGGCCCAGGGGAAGAAGGTCCGGAAGGAGCGGGCGCGGATCAAATCAATGGTGGAGGCAGCGGCTCGTCTTGACGAGGAGATCCGCCAGGTAATGCCCGTGAAGAAGCGCTTGCTTCGCCCTGGCGATCGGGTCCGACTTGACCGGCTGGTGGAGATGGGCGATGCGATCAGCGGTCGCCTGCGCGTAGCGGAGGAGAAGCTAGGCGCGATGGAGGCAGCGTTCCCCGCTCTCCACGGTCGAGTGGATGTCCTCCTCTCCCAGGCGCGGCGCGCGGTCGACGACGCACAGCGGTCCCTCCAGGCCCTGGACGTGGAGGGCGCGGGGACCATGGTGGACTACGCTATGGGCAGCCTCAGCGGTGCGGTGGTGGTCCTGGAAGAGGCCACCCGACCAGCGCGTCGGGGCGCGATGGTCGTGGCGTCGGGTACCAGTGGCGGCGCAGTGGAGTTGGGGCCCCCTGGAGAGCCTGATTTCCCCCAGCTTGTGCAGATGGTCGAGGAGGCAGCGGACACGAATTTGCCTGCCCCCTGGCGAGCCGTCGTGGACGACTACTTCCGGAGATTGCTGAGATGATGCGCGTGATTCCGGCACTGCTCCTCTTCCTCGTCGTCTGGTCGGACGTGGCCGCCGGCCAGGGAGCCGGGCAGGACCTGACCGAGCGGGCGGCTGCGTGGCGTATGGTGACGGCTCCCCTCCGGCGGGAGATCATCGACGACGGAGTGGAGTTCTTTGCTCCGGAAGAGGAGTGGGAGATCCTGCGTGACCTGGTGGTGGAGGTCATCTCCGGAACCCGGGAGGCCTTCCCGGGGCCAATGGAAGCGGCTCCGGAATTTCGGGTGGTGATTCTCCCCAGGGTCGAGCAGTTCGCGATGATCACAGACCTCCGCACGGCCGAGGTGCTTGGCGCTGGGGTTCGCGGGGTGACTCTCGCCCGTACCGTCTTCGTTCTCTCTCCCTCCGCGGAGGCGGCTGGATACGACTGGCAGCGGGTCCTGGCCCACGAACTGCTTCACCTCCTGGCGCGATCGCTGAGCAGCGCGCCCCTCCCCGTCTGGTTCGATGAGGGCCTGGCCTGGTCCCTTGACGACCTCTGGCGGGCTGGTCCCATCCGGCGTCCGGGGCCCGTGGACATGGGCCTCCTGGCGCTGGCGGTTCGTGGCCGCAAGCTCGTCGGTTGGGATCGTCTCAAGGAGTCCTTCGGCCAGACCGAGGATCCCCGCGCTGTCCGCCTGGCTTTTACACAGGCCGCCCTGGCTGTGCGGGTGATTCTGGACCGCGGGGGCGTGGAGGACCTGTGGGCCATCTGCCGCGGCGTCGGAGATGGACGGGACTTCGGTGCGGTCCTGGCAGAGGTCAGCGGCTACAAACTCGATCGCCTCCAGATGCGGTCCGAGACGGTTTGGGGCCGCGGAGGGACCCGGGCCGAGATGAACGCCGCGCGGATTATCTTCGAACTACAGACCGGGCCCGAAGGCATGGCCGCAACGGACCGAATGCATCTGGCCGATCTGCTCTGGGGCCGCGGCCGGAAGGCCGCGGCCCTGGATATCCTCAAAGGGATCGACAACGAGGGCCTCCGCCGCACCGCAGCCTGGGCCTTGCGCGCGGGGCGGCTCCACCTCGCCCTGGGGCGGGCTCAGCAGGCATTGGACATCGTAGACACCGCGCTGGAACTCCAGCGCGATGACGGACAACTTCTCCTTGTCCGCGCGTTGGCATATGAGACACTCGGCAGGAAGGCGGAGGCTCGGGCCGTGATGGCCCGTGTGTACCGGCTTCAGCCATTCGCCCTGGATGTGCGCGCGCATCTACAGCGGCTGGAAGGAGGACAGGATGAGCGGGACCGGTGATCTCCAACTCCTCGACCGTGTCAAGGCGGCGCGGGGGGCGTTGTTCACGGAACTCCAGCGTAGGATCGTCGGCCAGGACAGGACCCTGGAGCTGGTGATGGTGAGCCTCCTGGCCAGGGGCCACACTCTGCTGATCGGTGTGCCGGGGCTGGCCAAGACCCTTCTGGTGAACACCCTCGGCCAAGCCATCTCCCTGGCAGCGAGTCGAATCCAGTTTACCCCTGACATGATGCCGTCGGACATAACCGGCACCGAGGTCCTCCAGGAGGACCGCGCAGCGGGCAAGCGGGTGTTCACCTTTATCAAGGGACCGATCTTCGCCAACCTGGTGCTGGCGGATGAGGTCAATCGTACCCCGCCCAAGACCCAGGCAGCGCTTCTGGAGGCCATGCAGGAGGGGCAGGTCACAGCGGGGGGCAAGACCTGGGAATTGCCCCGCCCCTTCCACGTCCTTGCAACCCAGAACCCCATCGAGACCGAGGGGACCTACCCACTCCCGGAGGCCCAACTCGATCGCTTCCTCCTGAGCATCCACATGGACTACCCCAGCCCGGAGGAGGAGGTCCGGATCACTGCCATGACCTCCGCACACTTCGCAGAGCCGGTGACCGCGGTCCTCGCTGCGGAGGAGTTGCTTGCGCTTCAGGACCTGGTCCTGCGAGTCCCCGCGGCGGAGCACGTGGTGCGCTACGTGGTGGCCCTAACCCGCGCGACACGTCCAGGGCCGGACGCTGTTCCAAAGGTCCGGGATCTGGTCCTCTGGGGCGCCGGTCCCCGGGGCGCCCAGCACTTGATGTTGGCAGCGAAG
>CAYOTU010000325.1:0-4626 GCA_964406905.1 uncultured Myxococcales bacterium
GCAAGAACCCCAAGCTCAAACGCCTCTACACGGTGTATGGGGGGAGGCGGAAGTTGTCAGGTCGCTCGACTGGCCTCGGGCGGCCCCAGGCCAGTCCGAACAACCTCCTGGTGGTGGCAGAGGCTGACCGCGTTCGGGCCCGGCCCCTCCTGGGAGACGGGGACTGGGGCACCCTTGGCCTCCCCGAGGACGCCCGAGCCCCGGCCTGGTCCCCCGACGGCCGCCGGGTAGCGTTCCACAGCTTGGACGGAGGCCGGGACCGGCTTTACGTAGCGGCAACCTCCTGTCCCCTCCAGAGCGTCCTCAACCTTATGGATGAGCCGGATCTGGTGGCGGACGGCGTGTCGGCCCGACTGGACCGTTGGGGCATGGTTGCCCTGCCGGGGGCGGACAGGGAGTTCTTTCACCTCTATGAGGAGCTGCGCTATGCGGGTAAGGGGATCCTTGTGACCCCCGACGCTGTGTTCCAGGTGGCCGGCGACCTCCTGGCCGCGGGAATCCAGGATCGTGAGGCCTCCATGGTGGTGAGCCTGCGGGAGCTGACCGAGGCCCTCTGGACCTGGTCCCTGAAGGAACTCAGCGTCGAGCCCAAGGACGCGGCCAGGCAGTACATGGTGATCCTCTTTGCTGTGCCCCGGATCCTGCTGGCCGAGGGCGCGGCCCAGGTCGCCGCGCTGAACGACGACGACGCGGACTGCATGCTCTACCCGGACATGGGCTGCCCGGAGGAGGAGTTGGCCGCATGGGAGGCCCGGCGGGACGCTGCGGTCGCTGCCGCTGGCTCGAAGGCCAGCGACGAGGTCCCTGATCGGCTCCAGAGCGACGTGACCAAGCTTATCGAGCGCCTCCGGGGCGCGTCGGGGGTCGGCCGCTACGAGGCCGGCGCGCTTGGTTCGCCCCAGGGCTTCGCTGTGGACTGGACCCTGTTTATCCCCCGCAGCCACTACACCCGGCCCGAGTTCCGAGACTACTTCCTCGCTATGCAGTGGTTCGGCAACCTGCCCCTTCCTGTGCATCCCCTGGCCTTGCGTCTCGCTGCCTTCGTTCGTGACGACCTCGAGCTGGCCTCTCGGTGGGGCAGCCTGGACGCGTTCGGCGCGGCAGCGGTGGGCGGCGCGGCCCGACCGAGCCTTTCTCACCTCCAGGAAGCGCTCGACGTGCATCCTCGATGGGCGCGGAAGGTGGGGATGCAGACCCTTCTCGACGATCTGGAAGGACGCGTGGGTTCGATCCCGGTACGCGGCGCATGCGAGGTCTTCGGCTACACGGGGATGCAGCCCTACCTGCTGCCCCCGCGTCTCGGTGCGGACGTCGGTTGGATCGTGCGGCTCACCCATCCCAAGGTGAATATGCGGGGGATGCCCTCTGCGCTGGATGTCCTGGCGACCCTTGGGAACCGCCTGGCCGCGGCCATAGCGGGCGTCCCGTCCGAGGGGGAGGAGTGGACCGGAGAGGCCTGGCATACTGCCCTGAGTGCGATCCAAAAGGACCTGCGCCTGCGGGGCCCCGGGTTCTGGACCGAGAACCTCTTCAACCGCTGGCTGGACACCCTCCGGGTCCTGGCCGAAGACACGGGGATCGAGGGAAAGGTAGTCCCCCGCTGGGTCGGCTCGCCCTTGTATCGAGCCCGCCTCCTCACCGCGTCCCTGGCAGGCCTCACCCAGCTCAAACACCACACCGTGCTGTACAACATGAACCCCATGGGGGTCGAGTGCGACGCGTCCTCGCCGATCGTGGTGCTCTACGAAGAGCCGGTGCTCCCGGAGCCCCCGGTGAGCGTGGAGCCCCACCCAGCGTTCTACAAGGCGCTTTCGCGTCTGGCCCTGGCAGCGGGCGCGGCCCTTGGTCAGGAGATGCCTGGAGGGATGCCCCAGGAGTTGGACCTCGATGCGGTGCGGGCTGCGCTACGGGATGCGGACTGGGATCCCGGCGGCGCCCTGTTTCAGGCCACGGTGAGCGAGCAGGGCAGCGGCTTCTGGCGGGCCCTGTTGGTTTTGTCCGGGATCCTCGAGGGTGCAAGTCGGCGTGTCCTGGCGGGGGAGCCCCTCTCCCCGGCGGAGGTCGTTGTGGCTCGGTGGTTCGGCGGGATCCTGGAGCGCTTCGTCCTGCGCCAGTCCTACCTGGACAACAGCATGGGCCGGGGCACGGACCAGGGCCGCGCGGAGCGGGGCGTGACAATGGTGACGGACATCTACCACAACACCCAGCGGAACCAGGTCCTGGAGATCGGCATCGGCACGGTGGATCGTCTCTTTGCGGTGGTGCCCTGGCTCCAAGGCGAGGGTTTGGTCCAGGGCGGCGTGCATTCCTGGTACGAGTTTCCAGAGCGCGGTGCGAAGCGCCTCACCGACGAGGTCTGGTGGGAGAGGATCAAGGAAGAGAAGCTGCCGTCCAGGCCCCCATGGTCCCGGCTCTATTTCCAGGAGGATGAGCAATGAGGATCGGCTTCGTCCAGTTCTTTCCGGTCTTCGGCGGTGTGGCCAGGAATATCGCCAAGGTGGTGGATATGGTCAGGGGGCAGGTCGCTGACCTCTGGGTCCTCCCCGAGTTCTTCGCCACGGGCTACCAGTTCAGGGATCGAGCGGAGGTAGAGGCCCTGGCCGAGCCGGCGGATGGCATGACGATGCGGACCCTGACCGAGCAGGCTGCCAAGCTCGGCACCCGCTTCTGCGGCGGCTTCCCGGAGCGGGATGGCGACAGGATCTACAATGCGGCGTTCCTCGTGGGGCCCCGCGGCCTTGAGGCGACCTACCGGAAGGTCCACCTCTTCGATCGGGAGAAGGAGCTTTTTCAGCCCGGCGATCGGGGCTTCGATGTTGTGTGCGTGGATGGCGTCCCCATGGGGATGATGATTTGCTTTGACTGGATCTTCCCCGAGAGCGCCCGGACCCTGGCCCTGAAGGGTGCGCAGGTGATCCTCCACCCGTCGAACCTCGTGCTGCCTCATTGCCCCGATGCGATGCCGGTGCGCTGCCTGGAGAACCGGGTCTTCGCAGTGACCGCCAACCGGGTAGGCAGAGAGGCGCGGACCGGCGAGATCTTCGACTACATCGGTACGAGCCAGGTGGTCGATCCCAGGGGTCGGATCCTGGCTCGGGCGGGGCGGGACGAGGAGGCCGCCGTGGTGGTAGAGATCGATCCGGAGCGCGCGGCGGATAAAAACATCACCCAGCGAAATCACCTCCTCGATGACCGGCGTTCGCAGTTCTATTATAATAACGAAAAAGGGGTCTGAGATGGGCTTCTCCTGCGGCATCGTCGGCCTGCCCAACGCGGGTAAATCTACTGTCTTCAACGCGCTCACGGCGGCGGGCTCGCCGGTGGCACCGTACGCGTTCTGCACCATCGATCCCAAAGAGGGTGTTGTCGCTGTGCCCGACCCACGGCTGGAGATTCTCTCGGGCCTCCTTAAGCCTGAGAAGACGACGCCCACGACCATGACATTCGTGGACATCGCAGGGCTCGTGGAGGGTGCGTCCCGGGGGGAGGGGCTCGGGAACCGGTTTCTCGGGCACATTCGCGAGATGGACGCGGTGGTTTTTGTTGTGCGCGCGTTCGACGACGAGAACGTGAGCCACTCGGCAACGACTATTGATCCCTGGGAGGATCTGGAGACGGTGCGGGCTGAGCTCCTCCTAGCGGATCTCGAGACCCTGCGCCGCCGGATGGAGCGGCAGCGGAAGGCGGCGAGGGTGGGCGACAAGGATGCGGGGGCTGAGATGGAATTCCTGACCCGCCTGGATGCATTCCTGGATGAGGGCTGCTTGGCCGCCAGCATGCCAGTGGCCAATGAATGGGAGGCAGCGTGGCGGGATGGCCTCTTTCTCCTGACCGTGAAGCCTGCGATGATTATCGTGAACTTCAGCGAGGACGACCTCCCCGACGGCGGCCCACTGGTCGCCGAGCTTCGGGCGCGGGCAGCGGGGGAGGGCCTTGCGGTGATCCCGGTCTGCGGGGGGCTGGAGATGGAACTGGCCGAGTTGGAGGACCCCGAGGAGCGGGCCGTCTTCATGGAGGACCTCGGTCTGGCTGTGTCCGCGCTGGACCAGGTCGTCGTCGCTGGGTACGAGCTTCTGGATCTCATTACCTTCTACACGCCGGTGGGGACTGAGCTGCGGGCCTGGACACTTCCTGCGGGTACACCCGCAGCCGGCGCTGCGGGCCGGATCCACACGGACATGGAGACCGGCTTCATCAAGGCCGAGGTCACAGCGTTCCAGGACTTTGTCGACGCGGGCTCCGAGGCCCGCGCCCGGGACCGGGGCCTCGCCCGCGCGGAGGGCCGCGGCTACCTTGTCCAGGATGGCGACGTGGTGCGCTTCCATTTTCGCGCGTGAGCGGGACACGATTTTTTCTTGCAAACCGCATATCCCTGTGCCAGCATTCATGCTTATGGTGAGGCCGCTGGTGTGCTTTGCCATGGTCGAACCACTTTGAAGGAGAATGTAAGATGAAGAAGATCGCTTTGATCCTGGCGGTTATGTTTGCGTTTGGCGTCGTTGGCTGCGGCGAGAAGAAGGGCGACGACAAGAAGAAGGATGAGACCAAGAAGGAGCAGAAGGAGAAGAAGGCGGACGAGAAGAAGTAGCTTTCGCTCGGTTTCTTCGAACGAACAAAGAGGCCCCG
>CAYOTU010000326.1:0-4615 GCA_964406905.1 uncultured Myxococcales bacterium
TGGATCTCGATGACGTGGTGTTTGAGAACGGGGTCTGGCGGTTGACCTGATCCGGCGGGGATTGATCGATGGATATCAGTCACGGCATGAATACGACGACTACACCCCTTCCGCTTCCTCCAGGATCTCTTTGCAGCTCCTGACCCGCTCTGCGAGGAGCGGGTCAGTCTTGAAGTTGTCGCGAACGATGGCGTACAGCGCGGTCGCCTCGGGCGTACGTCGTTGGTATGCCAGCCTGCGTCTCGAGGCCGAGTAGCTACCGTCCGCGTCCCAGGCCTCTACCCTGACCCCGGTCTCGACGGTTCCGGCCGAAGCCCTTCTCTTCCCGCTCCCTGCACCAGCTCTTCCAGCGGCCCAGAGCCTTGCGGTTGCCCTTCGCGTCCAACTCCTCCCAGGGGTCGAAGCCGTAGCAGTCGCCGGTGCTGACCTGGAGAGCGTCCAGCGCGTCAGACCGAATCAGGGGGTCCTCGGACTCCAGGAAACGGACCAGGTACTCGGACCCCAGACGGGGCGCGATGCCATAGAGCTGGCGGGCCACCACCAGGCGGGTCTCCTCCTGGCCCGCGGGGGCCTTCTCAAGCATGCCCAGGAGGACCGCAAGGTCCTTCACCGCCGCGACGCGCTCCGCCTTGGTCTCGATGTCCGCGTCCACAAGCTCCAGGAGGATGCTCTCGGAGCTGCCCTCCCCGCGCTTATCCAAGGGGACCTGCACATGGTCGTGGCCGTCGCAGTCACCGTGCTCATGCCCGAGCACCGTGGCCTCGGCCTGCCCGCTCCACCAGGGGTCCGCGCCCATCCAGCGGCCCATCGTGAAGAGTCCCCCTCCGATGAGGCCCACCACCATGATCCCGGCCAGGACCGTGAAGAAGGCCCTGGGGGCCGGTCTCTTGGGGTGCATCACGTAGAGGGTCAGCGCGCCCACCAGCAGGACCCCGCCGTAGAAGGCCACCACTGTGGGCCCCGTCGCGCTGTCAAAGTGATAGCTGATCCCCATGCCCCCCACGGAGACCAGGAGCCCCACCCCCCAGCCGATGAAGAGCTGGTGGAGAAGATTCTTGGTGATCAGCATCGCCATGATCGCGGGGACTACCAGGAAGACGAAGACCAGCAGCACTCCAGCGGTGCGCACGGAGTGGGTGATCACCAAGCCGAAGGAGAGATAGAAGAAGAAGTCCCAGAGACGCACGTTGTAGCCGGTCTCGAAGGCCTTCTCGTGGTTCTCGGAGATAGCGATGAAGCGCTTGCGGAAGATGAAGTGGAACAGGCCCACCAGCGCGTAGACCACTGCGGCCGCGGCCACCTCGCCCCCGGTGACCCAGAGGATTGCGCCGGTCATTATCTCCTTGATGTGCTCCGCGCCGTGGGGCGCCTCGGCCACCACCAGCACAGAGATCGCGGCGGCCAGCGCGTACACAAGCCCGATGATCGCCTCCTGGGGGACCCGCTCCTTCTTCAGGCGGGTGATGGAGAAGACCGCGGCCGCGATGATGGTGAACAGCAGGGAGAAGACGTACGCGCCGGGTCCCTGGGGATCGATGTGGAAGAGGAAGGCCACCGTGGTCCCCAGCGCGGCCACCTGGGCCAGGGCCAGGTCCACGAAGATCACCTTCCTCCGGAGCACGTGGAGGCCGAGGTAGGAGTGGATGCCGACAAGCACGAGGCACTCCAGGAAGGGGAGCCCCATGATGTCCCAGATGCCGAGCTGACCCTCCATGCTCTAACTTCCCGTAGTGGCCAGGAGCTCATCAATCCATAGATCGATGAGCTTCCAGTATGACCCCACACCCTCAGCTCCTCCCACGGAGAGGGGCACGATCACCTCTGTCGCCCCGACGGCCTTGCTGATCCGGTGAATCTTGGACGCGTCGAAGTAGTTGGCCGCAAAGATCACCTTCACGTCCAGGCTGGACATGCGCTCGATGATCCGCTTCACGTCCCCCGGTGAAGGAGGGATTCCGGGCTTGGCCTCGATCTCGCCCACGAAGTCCACGCCGAAGACATTCTCGAAGTAGCCCCAGTTCTTGTGGAAGGACACGAGCTTCACGCCGCGGAGGGGCATGGCCTTCTTCAGCCAGCCGCCCAGGAGCTCGACCATGGGCTTGCCCTTATACTTCCGTTTCTGGAGGAAGGGCACCAGCTTGCCCTTGCTGGCCAGGGTGCAGAGGCGCTGTCCGCCGATCATCTTTACGAGTTCTTTGCCGAAGAGGCGCTCGTCCATGCGGCGCTGGAAAGCCTTGAGCCGATTCTCGTACGCGGCGCGATGATCCGGGTCCACCTTGACCAGGCCGATCGCGATGTTCTTCGCGATGACTTTCATATTGATCGGGCTCGTGTGCACGTGGGGGTTGCCCATGACGTGGACGTCCCCCGCGGCCCGGTCCACGGACTTGGGGATCTCGATCCTGTCAATGCCGTCCGCCGCTGCCACGTACCCCACCTGGCCCTCTCGGACCCTGGGGTTGCCCGACTTGTCAATCAGGGTGGGGAGCCACATCTCCAGGTCCAGGCCCGTCGCGATGAGGAGATCCGCGTCGGCCAGGCGCTGGGACAGGGATGGCTTGGGGCGCATGAAGTGGGGGTCCTGATCTCCCTGGACCAGATGGGTCACCACGACCCGGTCTCCGCCGAGCTCCTCCACCACCCAGTGGTAGTCCGCGCTGGTGGTGACCACCTTGAGCTTGGCGTCGGCCCCCGCGGGGGCCAGGAGCAGGAAGCCTGTGAGCATGAAAAAGGCGTAACGCATGGTGTCCTCCTAGTATCTCTCGTGTTTGTGGGGGCCCGCCGCGAAGGTGAGCTGCAGCATGGCCAGGTGATCCGGGTCTCCCAGGTGGGGCTGGTGGTAGCGATACTCCAGGCGCAGGCGCACGAACTCGCTCTGCCACCAGGTCACGTAAGGCACCGCCTGCCACTCAAGCTCTCCCCCGTTCTTCACCTCGAAGGGCTGGACCAGGTCGCCGCGGACCCCAAGGATCCAGGACGCGCCCGCCTTTGTCTCGATGTAGGAGTAGCCGCCGAACCAGTCGATGAGCTCGTTGCCGATCAGCTCCTTGCGCACGTAAAGGAACTCTGTACGCCAGGTGACGCCACGGTACTTGCCCTGGTTGATCGGCTCCCAGTTGAGGGTCAGATCCGCGCCGCCCATCGCGGTCATGCGGAAGCCCTCGTCCTTGAGTCCTCCCGCGCCGTCGGGCACGCCCCGACCGCTGTTCGCTCCGTAGAGCCCGGTGAGGCCCAGCTCCAGGTAGGTGCTCGGCGCGAGGTCCCAGTAGTTGTTCAGGTGGACCAGGGTGGAGGGGATGGAGAAGAATTCCCCGGAGAGAACCTCCTCGTTGGAGCTGTTGGTCACCTCGAGGACCAACTCCAGGCTGTGGGACCACAGGGGCGGCAGGCGGATATGCGCGGAGAGGCCGGTCTGGGCCAGGCCTTCCTCGCCGAAGGGCACGGTGATCATCAGGGGATGATTCGCCTGGTCCAGCCCGTCGGGGTGCCAGCGGTTCACCACCCCGAGCTGCTGACGGAAGTGGCCCGCGGAGAGAGAGAAGCCCTCGAAGAGGGGCGCCCAGGTCATGTAGGCCTCCTCCAAGGCCACGCCCTCGGGGCTCAGCGCGAACGCGATCTTGGTCATGCTGAAGGGGTCTAGGTTGGACTGGAAGTGGACCCCGAACTCCCGGAAGAAGAAACCCGAACGATCGTCCCCGTGGTACTCCTTTCCCTCAGGGCTGACCAGGTACTGCGCGACCACGTCCCCGGAGAAGCTGATCTCCGGGTTCATGGCCTGGAGGGACCGGGCCGCGCCGGTGAACCGCTTCTCCTCCAGGGGACCGTCGTCCTCCTCCACGTCGTCGGTCATGATCTGGACCTGGAGCAGCTCCAACTCCAGCGCGTCCAGGCGCTCCTCCAACTCACGAATCCTCTTGTCCTTGTCGTCCACTTCCTGGGCCACCGCAGGGGCAGCAGACAGGCAGATCAGCGCGACCCCCAGGGCCAACGCCAGCTTGCTTTGCATCATTGCTTCTCTCTCCTCTCGCGTGGCGCCGCGCGCTGCGCGCCGCCGCATGAAACACTCTCAGGGAATGAAAGCCCGGCTGTGCTCAGGCGAGGGGAGGCGTCAAGGTCGGGGCCAGGGACAGGATCGGCTGTTGTCCCGGATTCCGCTGAGGTAACAGGCTCCGATAGGGCAGAACACGGGGCGCGTTGAGCACTGCCAGCGCCTGAACGGGAGGCGGAACCCTGTCCCTGGAGTCCTGGGACAGGGCCTGGAGCACGCTGCAGTGCTCCTGCGCGGAGGCCGCATGGTGGACCCCCGGGGGGGTGGCCCCGGTGGGGGACACTTCCACGTCTGCGAGGGCTTGAAGGGAGGGGCAGAATGCGTGGGGGTGGGCCGCAAGGTGGAGCCAGCCGACAGTGCCCGCCAGCCCAAGCTGGCTGACCAGCAGGCTAACAAGGATACGTCGCAGGACTCGGGATCGAGGGGCCATGACACCTCACTAGCAATCGTTGGGCACCGTACCCATGGGATCAGGGCCTGTCAAGACTTGCGGCTGCGGCGGGCCGGGTGGATAGGAAGTTTTATCTCGATTTCAGGCCTCCACGGCGAGTATCGGAGGAGGGAGGC
>CAYOTU010000327.1:0-4596 GCA_964406905.1 uncultured Myxococcales bacterium
ACCAGCGTCAGCACCCTGGTCAACGCTGCGGTCCTGGTGGGCTGGGTCCTGGGCCCGAGGCTACGGCAGCGCTACCGGCTGCATCGGCCGCGCCGCCCCGAGTTCAAGGCCATCGCGAACCTGGTCCGCGTGGGGCTGCCCGCGTCCTGGGAGGGGTTCAGCGATATGCTGGGCTTCACGATGTTCACGATCTTCGTGGGGACCACTGGCGCGGTGCCCCTGGCTGCGAGCCAGATCACCATCCAGGTGCTGAGCTTCAGCTTCATGCCCCTGTGGGGTCTGACCACCGCGGCCGGTGTGCTCACCGGCAACTGGATCGGCGCGGGAAAGCCGGACCAGGCGGAGCACTACGGCCGGCAGGCCTTCAAGCTGGGGATCTACTTCTCCCTGGTCCTGGCGGTGGTGTTGCTGCTCCTGCGGCATCAGGTCTTCCGGATCTTCACCAACGATCCCGAGGTCCTGGCTCTGGGCGCGGGACTGACGATCGTTGCGGCGATCTTCCAATGCTTCGACGGGGTGCGCATGCTCGGCAGCGGCATCCTGCAGGGAGCCGGGGACACCCGCTACTCCATGGTTGTCATGGCCGCGGTCATGTTCGGCCTGTTCATCCCCGTGACCTGGATGGTGATCGTGCCTCTGGAGGGCGACGTGTTGATGGCCTGGATCGCGGCATCGGGCGTCTACCTCATCAGCGGCGTCCTGCTGTGGCGCCGCTTCCAGTCAGGGCGATGGAAGCAGGAGGACATCTTCCGCTAGCCGCCCTCCCTTGACACCCCTTCCCCCGGCTCGTATACCGGATCAGGTTTTCCCCCACACGGAGCTTCGAATATCGTCTCTCCAAAGAGCAGAAGCTCGCCCATGAGTCCAAGAATCCAACGATGAACCATTGCATATGGCACCCTGGGCGGCGAATATGACTGAATAGATCAGCACCGGCTGATCAACAGGAGATCCCATGACCCACAACGACGTCCTGATCCGTCTCCGCTACATGTTCGATTACAGTGACGCGGAGATGGTCGCAGTGTTTGCCGCTGCGGATCATGAAGTCACCCAGGATCAGGTCAGACAATGGCTCGCGCCCGAGGACAGTCCCCAGCGCGAGCTCCTTGGCGACACGGACCTGGCGCGCTTCCTTAACGGCCTGATCAACCACAAGCGGGGGAGGCGTCCCGGGCCACAGCCCGAGCCTGAGCAGCTCCTCAACAACAACCTCATTGCCTGGAAGCTGAAGATTGCCCTGAACCTGCAGGGGAAAGAGATGGTCCGGATCCTGAACCTGGCCGGGTTCCAGCTCAGCAACCACGAGTTGAGCGCCTTCTTCCGCAAGCCGGGGCACAAGCACTTCCGAAAGCTCAACGACCAGATCCTGCGGAATTTCCTGAGGGGTCTGCAGATGCACCACCGTCCCTCCCCAACGCCTGAGGCCTGAGGTCACCGTATCGAACGGCAATTGGAGTTGGATGGGCTGGGAAAGCGGCGCTTGGATGCCCATTGTACCTGCCAGGAACCAGCAACTGAGGGTACCATGACCGATCTCGTAAAGACCTTCGCCGAGGGATTCCCCGCGGGTCAGGCCGTTCGACTCGAGGAGATGATCGCTTACGGAGACAACGCGGTCGTCAGTCGTACGCTGGCCAAGAGCGACTCGGGCACCCTGACGCTCTTCGCGTTCGACGCAGGCCAGGAGCTCTCTGAGCACACGGCTCCCTTCGACGCCTTCGTCCAGATCCTGGATGGAAAGGCCGTCCTGACCATCGGGGGCGAGGTGGTCCCGGCAGAGGCGGGGCAGAATGTGCTCATGCCGGCTGGAGTCCCCCATGCCCTCTCCGCAGAGATACCGATGAAGATGGTCCTTTTCATGCTCCGGAAGTAGCGCTACCGGCTACTGAGAGGAGATGACGACGCGGTAGGTCGCCTCGGATGGGTTTTGACGAGGGACAGCCACGTCAGACCTGCACGCGGAAGTGATTCCAGGCCTCCATCTTGAGCCGATTCTGGAAGCGCGGATCCGCGATCCGGATGAGTTCTCGGATGAGTTCGGACTGGCTGCACCCCGAGACCTGGGCGACGCCGTGCTCTGTGACGACGAACTTCCGCGCCCCCTGCCGTCCACCGACGAGGTCCGGGCCGATGAGACCGATGGCTGTCCCCTCGGGATGGAAGGGCAGGATGGAAGAGATCACCTTGCCGTCGATGGACCGATGGGTCGACTTCAGGCAGAGGTAGCCGACGCCTCCGACGCCGAGCCCGCGGTTGATCATGGCGAGCCCACCGATACCGGAGTGATGATTCCGATGTCGACTGCCCGCGTTGACCTGTCCGTGGAAGTCGATGGAGAGGCAGTTGTTGATGCCGAGTCCTCCATGGAAGGCCTCGGGGATGACCACACGGGAAGCTGGCGCAAGGACGACGGCCGGATTGTTGTGGAGCTTCTCGTAGAAGTCGGAGCCCTCCTCCCCCATGGTGAACGTGCACACGATCTTGCCGTCGAGCTGCGTACGGGTGCCGTCGCGCTCGATAAAATGCGAACCGGCGATCTTGCCCGCCTGCATCAGCTCCAGGGTGAAGGGCTCGAGCATCTCGGTGTAGACGCGGCCGGTCCAGCCGGAGTCCTTGAGGAGGCGAATGGCCTGGATGCCCGTCCGCCCGATGCCGACCTGGAGCGCGCGGCCGTAGGTGAAGCGGGAGTTCAGCTCGATATGGTTGACGAGGTTCTCGGCGATGATCTTCTCGACCTCGGTGGGGGCGCTGAACGCGCCCGGCGGGGTCGCAGGGATCTTGCCTTCGTCCTCGACCACGATGAGTCGGCCTTGCTGCGCCAATCCCCTGAAACGGTCGATCTGAACCGTGTTGGGTGCCCAGGGCGCGTAGCCGCGGGTGAAGGGGTACTTCGGATTCACGTACAGGAGCGCCGTCATATCCTGTCGCTCCAGGACGGCTTCGAGGGCCTCGGCGGTCGCCCCGTTGGAGGGGCCGTGGCTCATCTCGCCGTTCTCATCGGGCGGGGTGAGGACCAGAACCACGGCATCTGCCAGGGGCTCTCCATCCGGGTTGTAGGCCATGGAATCGACGGCATCCGGGAAGTGGACCACCTGCATATCCGCGATGCCCATGCGCGTGGTGTTCCGATCCATGAAGTCGGGAAACTTCGCCCGGGTGATCGGGTTCCTCGGGATGATGGTATTGAGCGCGCTCCCGATGAATGCCGGGTGGAAGACGATACGTCGCTCCTGGAGATCGCGGTAGTGCTCGATGAGCTTGCCCAGCCCTTCGATTTTGCGCGTTACATCGTTTACCCGGCGGAAGAGGTTCGAGAAGGGACCGGGGAAGCGCTCGGCTACCCCCGGGAACAGGCCCTTGCTCGACAGGGCGTCGCCTACGCAGAGTGCGTGGGGCGCCATGAACAGCGCCTGGGTGATTTTCAGATCGACGATGTCCTGCTCCTGGATGTGCTCCCATAGCCCGGCATAGAACGTGTGGGGTTCGGAGGTCGCAAAGCCGGAGAGCAGCCGGGTGCCACTGCAGACGACGCGTCGGAGCGCCTCGTCGTTCGTTGTGATGCATTCGGAGAACCACTTCGGAAACGTCCCAACAGGCATGATGAACAACCTCCTCCTTGGCCGCCGGGGTTCCTGACTGAAACGTCAGATCTTGGTGCAGACGGTCTGGTTGTCGCCGTATGTGCAGCTCGATCCGCAGCTGTATGAGCAGTCGTAGGAGCTGGCCGTGTAGCCCGAGGGGCAGCCGCCGAGGCCGCATTTTGTGAAGGAGTTGCCCTGGACCAGCTTGCAGATGGTCTGGTTGTCTCCGTAGGTGCAGTTCGAGCCGCAGGAGTAGGAGCAGTCGTAGACCCCCGCGTAGTAGCCGTCGGGGCAGCCGCCCAGTCCGCACTTGGTGAACTGGTTCCCGCAGGCCCGCTTGCAGATGGTCTGGTTGTCCCCGTAGGTGCAGCTCGACCCACAGGAGTAGGAGCAGTCATAGGTGCTCGAGAAGTAGCCTGCGTTGCAGCCGCCGAGGCCGCATTTCGTGTACTGGCTGGAGCAACTCGACAGGCAGCCGCTGCACACGTCGTTCCACTGGCAGGACGAGCTGCAGGTCCTGGCCATGCAGGGGCCTGGGCAGCCGTCGGAGCTGGTGGCCCCGGGTGAGCAGACCCCCTGGCCCGCGCAGGGGCTCCACGCGTCCCAGACGCAGGTGCCCGCACAGCTTCGGGAGCGGGTGCCGCAGTAGCCGCAGGACTCTGTCTCGTTCTGTCCCGGCGCGCAGGTCCCCTGGCCCGTGCACGCACTCCACTCGCCCCAGCCGCACTCCCCGGTGCACTCCCTGGTGCGGGTGCCGCAGTTGCCGCAGGCCTCGTTCTGGAGTTGGCCCGGTGTGCAGTCTCCCTGGCCGGAGCACTCTCCCCAGGTGCCCCAGGTGCACGCATCGGTGCAGGTGCGCTCCTGGGATCCGCAGAGGCCGCACTCGGTCTCGTCACCCTGGCCCGGGGTGCAGTCCCCCTGGCCGGTGCAGTTCGCCCAGTCCCCCCACTCACAGGTGGCGTCGCAGGTTCTCAGTTGGGTGCCGCAGTCGCCGCAGCCCTGGGTGTCGAGC
>CAYOTU010000328.1:0-4595 GCA_964406905.1 uncultured Myxococcales bacterium
TCAACCACCCGGTGTGGCCGCCAAGGGCGTGAGGATCTTGTTGCTACCACGCCCCAGCGCCGCTCCCCCAGCAGTCCTCCCAGAAGTCCACCCTCACCGTGTAGGTCCCCACGGGGGCCTGTCCTGCGGGCCAGAAGATGTTCTCGTTGTTTATGTTGTCCATAGAGCAGGCGGGGTTGGAGTCCAGATCGAGCCAGCCGCCGCTCGGGCATGAGTCGTTGCCGTAGTAGATCTCGCAGCCCGTGGGCTCCACCACGTGGAGGTCCACGTCCGTGCCTGTGTCCCAGGAGATGCTCACCTGGATGTCTCCGGAGCCCACGGACTCCACGGAGAGGGTCTTCTGCTGGTAGGGGTAGACAGCGCCTGTCACGTCCACCGCGGCGACTCGGACATCGAGCTTGGTCGGCGGGGTCTCCGTGTCCAGGAAGGGCCGCAGCAGGAGCAGCAGCTCCTCATCCCCGGTGGAGCCCTCCAGGGGTTTCTGGTAGTAGCCGTGGTATCCCTGCACGAACACCACCAGGCCGATTATCTCCGAAGCGTAGACATAGCCCTGGAAGTCCACGCCCAGCTTTGAGGAGCCGCCGGTGATGATGAAGTCGTTTCCATAGAGCAGGGTGATGGGCTGGATCGATTCTGTCGGCACAGGCGGGGTCGCGTCCACGAAGATGCCTCCGTCTAAACGCAGGGGGTTCACCGGATCGTTCTCGAGCTTGATCCGCAGGAGGTCGTGGCTCAGGGTCTCCGAGGTGCCCGGGTCGGTGACCGTTATCGGGATCGGGTATACCTCGTCGGCTCGGGTGTTCCCCGGCGAGATCGGCCAGGACACCAGGTAGCTGCCGTCGCCATTGTCTTGGACCGTCTCCGAGCCGGCGGAATAGAGCGCGTCGATATCCGAGAAGTCCGCAGCGACCGAGAGTCCCGGGATCATGGCCCGTACGGTGATCTGGAAGGTCTCACCGTTGGCCACCAGGAACCCATGGGGCTCCACCGCCTCGAGGCGGAACCCCGGGTTGTCCACCTGGATCCCAATCTCGTGAGGATATTCGCCGCCGGGATCGTACGCCACGGCCTTCAGCGCCATGGCGCCGTCGGGGTACTGGCCCGTGTCCAGGACCAGCTCCGTGGGGAGCTTAACGTCCGTGAACGTCTGTTGCCCATTGACCGAGAGGATCACCGCCTCGGGTTCCCACTCCGCGACGCCCACCGGTTCGATGCGGATACGGATGGCGCCAGCGACCTGCTCCATGTCTACGGGCGCAACGATCCGGATCTCGTGATCGCCGGGATCGCCGCCGTCGGGACCGGGACCGCCGCCGTCGGGGCCGGAGCCCCCGCCGTCCTGGCCGGGACCGCCGCCATCCTCATAGCGGACATCCGGTCCTCCGGTCCCCGCGTCTCCGCTGCCCCCGCCCCCGTTGTCCCCGGGGAGAAACGAGTACCCGTCTTCGCCACCAACGTCCGTGTCGCCGGTGACGCCCTCGCCGCAGCTTGCTGCGACGAGGAGCAGGCCAGCCAGGAATAGAGTTCGAGAGTGTCCGCGTATTTGCATGGGAGCCTCCCTTGTGGAGCCAGAATATCGTAGCAATTTCGCGGTTGTGCTGCAAGGATGTACCGTTCGAGCATCGTCCTCTGCCTTGCCTCCCTTCAGATCCTGTGGAGGTCAGGCCAGTCGAAGTTCGAACGCTGATGGAGACATAATGCCCTTGTCACAAGACATCTGGCATGCGCTGCGAGGGGGTGCAGTGAACGCTGAGCAGAGGAGGCCGAGGGAGGATCCCCCGCTCAAGGCCCCCCTGAGCCCATCATCAAGGAGCCTTCGGGAAAAGAGCTTCTCCTTGAGCCAGACGGGCGCTGAATGCACGAACTGGACCAGCCCCGTGGGGCGGTCGCGTGCCATATTTCCACGAGCCTGTCGAAGGTGAGGACAGGATGTTCACCCTACCTCCTCGTCCGAACGCGAGTATAGCCCCTCTCAGGAGAAAAGGGCAGTGGCGCTGACTTGCCTCCTTGCGTGCGTCGCCCATCTGTCCTAATCCGAGACGCGAGCTTGTCGAGCCTCCTTGCATCCTCGCGCGCGTCGCATATCTTAGGCGACGACGAACGACGCTGAACTCAGGAGGCGCAGCATGGCAGAGGCCACCACCCATGAATTCCAGACCCAGGCCAAGGAAATCCTGGACCTCATGGTCTACTCGGTCTACTCGAACAAGGACATCTTCCTGCGGGAGTTGGTTTCAAACAGCTCCGACGCACTGGACAAGCTCCGGTTCCGATCACTGGAGGACAAGGAATTGGAGGCAGCGGACCCGCATATTCGCCTCACAGCGGACCCGGCCGCCCGGACCCTGGAGGTCGAGGACAACGGGCTCGGCATGAACCGGGACGACCTCGTGGAGTTCCTCGGGACCATCGCCCGCTCGGGGACCAAGGAGTTCACAGAGGCCCTGAAGGCTGCCAAGAGCGAGGACGCACCCGATGACTTCATCGGCCAATTCGGCGTGGGCTTCTACGCCAGCTTCATGGCCGCGAAGCGGATCCAGGTTCTCAGCCGCAAGGCAGGGGATGACGGCGCGTGGCTCTGGGACTCCACCGGCGACGGGACCTACTCCGTCCGGGATGCGGACCGGGACGCGCCGGGGACCACCGTGACCCTCTTTCTGCGGGACGTGGACGACGAGGCGGGCATCAAGGACTACGCCAGCGAATGGGTCCTGCGGGAGATCATCCGCAAGTACTCGGACTTCGTCTCCTATCCGATCCGCATGGAGGTGGAGCGCCAGGAGGTCGACCGGGACGACGACGGCAAGCCCAAGGAGGGCGCTGAGCCGCGGACCGTCCGCCAGGACGAGGTCCTCAACTCCATGAAGGCGATCTGGACCCGTCCAGAGGGAGATGTCACCGACGAGGAGTACCAGGAGTTCTACCGCCATCTCACCCGGGACTGGGGAGATCCCCTCACCCGGATCGTTTCCCGGGCAGAGGGCACCTCTGAGTTCAAGATGCTCCTCTACATCCCGACTCGGGCCCCCCAGGACCTGTTCTGGCGGGACGCTCCCCACGGGGTCCATCTCTACATCAAGCGCGTCTTTATCATGAACGACTGCAAGGAGTTGCTGCCCTTCCATCTGCGCTTCGTGAAAGGGGTGGTGGACTCCGAGGACCTGCCCCTCAATCTTTCCCGGGAGATCCTCCAGCAGGATCGCCACGTGCGGATCATTCGGAAAAACCTGGTCCGGAAGGTCATGGACACCCTCGGGAAGATGCGGGACGAGGAGCGGGAGAAGTACAATGGCTTCTGGCGGGAGTTCGGCAAGGTCATGAAAGAAGGCCTCGTCCAGGAACCCGACCAACGCGAAGCCATCCTGGACCTGGCCCTCTTCGAGTCCACCCACGGCGAGCCCGGCGCGCTCACGACCCTCGCAGAGTACATCGAGCGTATGCCCGAGGGGCAAGACGCAATCTATTTCCTCGCTGGGCAGTCCCGGCAGGCAATCGAGGGCTCACCCCACCTGGAGGCCTTCAAGGCCCGGGGCATGGAGGTCCTCCTTCTTTCGGATCCCGTGGACGAACTCTGGGCGGACATGGCCGCGCCTTTCAAGGAGAAGGACTTTGTCAACGCGGCCAAGGGCACAGTGGACCTGCCGGAAGCGGACACCGAGGCCGAGAAGTCCGAAGACAAGCCCGACGAGGAGTCCTGGAAGCCCTTCCTTGAGAGCCTCAAGGACGCTCTCTCGGAGCATGTGAAGGATGTACGCTTCTCCACGCGCCTCACCGAGTCCCCCGCGTGCCTCGTCGGCGACACGGGGGACCTCACCCCCCAGCTCGAGCAGATGATGCGCGCCATGGGCCAGGAGGTGCCGCCCCTGAAGCGCATCCTGGAGTTGAACCGGGATCACCCGGTGGTGACGCAGCTCAAGTCCCTCCAGGAGGCAGACGCAGAGAACCCTCGTCTGGCGGATTATGCGGCCGTCCTTCACGGGCAGGCGTTGCTGGCCGAGGGTGGCGCTCCTTCGGATCCGGCCGCGTTCGCAAAGCTCATCGCTGGCCTCATGGAGCGCGACCTCGCCTGACGTGCGGGAATTCAGTCCCGACAGCAGAGGACCCCGCCCTTGTCCGAGGATCCGACAGGGTAGCCGTCATAGGAACATGAGGTATTCGGGCAGCCGGCCTTGGTGACGTGGAGCCCCTCGTTCAGGTGGCTGTTCGGGCCGCCGATGCACTCCCAGGGGCCCAGGTTCGGCTCGGCCTCGTTGAAGCCGCAGCTATCCGGCTGGGTGGAGGCCAGGACCCGATCCAGCGGGCCGCAGTTCTTGTCGGGACCCAGGCCCGCGCCCAGGTTTCCGCAGCCGAAGACGTCGTTGAAGCCGTCCCCCCAGTCCCCGCAGACGCTGCCGGTCTCGCTGGGCTGGCGGATAGCGAAGAAGAGGGACTTGGACTTCGCGTCCGGGGGAACTGCGCCCGCACAGCCCGTGGAGGACTTCTGCGCGACCTCTTCCCAGGTGGAGCAGACGTGCCATCCCGCGGCGCAGATGTCGGGGGACCGGCCCCCCACTCCCTCGGGGTTGGGGCCGTCGGCGCCTCCCTGGAGCTTGCGC
>CAYOTU010000329.1:0-4595 GCA_964406905.1 uncultured Myxococcales bacterium
GTGATCGGCTGGGTGGAGTTGATCCGGAAGGCCTTACTGGCCAGCTCTGTCCCGGTGACACCCCAGGTGGGTTGAAGCAGGAACTTATGCAGGGACTCCCCGGGGACTACCTGGCTCTGTGGGGTTCCGTCGGGGAGGGTGATGGTGACCGTCGCGGCGTCCTGGGATGTGTTGGACGCTACAATCGCGAACTGGGCGTTCTGCGCGTCGTAGGTCCCTTCCAGCGCGTTATGGAGGTCCACCGCGTAGAACTCACAGCCAGCGTTGGTGTTCTGCTTGATATCGCCGCTGCAAGGGCTGATGCAGAGCCCACCGACGCAGGTATATCCCTGGTCGTCGCAGTTCTGGTAGACCTCCCAGACCTCGCCCTCCTGGTTGCACATCATCGCGACGTTCCCCTCGCACTCCTTGTTGCCCGGATAGCAGAAGAGGCATTGGTCCCCGATGCACTGCTTGTCGCCGCAGTCCTCCAGGACCTGGAAGTCGCTGCCGTCCGCGTTGCACTGGACCACAAAGCTGCCCTTGCACTGGGTTTTGCCCGGGTTGCACTCGAGGCACTCCCCCTTGAAGCAGTACTTGTCGTTGCAGGGGGTGACCTTCCAGTTCGGATCCATGCCATCATCAGAGCAGGTGTGGACCGAGTTCCCGATGCAGGAGTTGACGCCGGGCCAACAGAGCTTGTCGGTGCAGGTCCCATCGAGGCAGTGATCGTTCGGGCCGCATTGGTCGTCCATCACGCACTCCACGCAGGTGTGGTGCAGGGGGTGGCAGATGGGGGTACCGCCGAAACAATGCTCATTCTTTGAGCACTCGACGCAGGTCTTGGTCGCCTGGTCGCAGACCGGCAGCTCCGGGGGGCAATCCGAGGCAGCGCCGCAGGTGAGCTCCGGCTCGACCGTGTCCACGCCGGGACCTCCGCCCCCGCCGCCGTCCACCTGGGTCCAATCGGGGCTCACGCCGTCGCCGTCGTTTCCGCCGCCGCAACCACCCACCAGAATAATTGCGCTGAATACAAAAATAATTCGACTCGCCGTGCGTTTCATCTCCGCACCTCCGAAATACGCCAAAGACGACGAACTATACAGGAAGAAGCGATGAAGATCCAGTCCCTAACGCGGCGCGTCATGCGGGGGCTCTTCCGGAGCCGGTGCGCCGTGACGGATGATGTCCCGTGAGAGCTCTCCGAGGAAAAAATACGCCAGCACCACCCGCACAACGAGAAAGCCGAGGATCCCCGTGGTGGTGGCCGCGTCTACCACCGCGCGGGGAGAGCGGACCACGGCGACAACGAAGGGCTCGTAGAAACTCCGTGCTGCCAACTGGGTGGTGCCGAGACCCGAGATGGAGATCGGCACGATCTGAATAAAAGTCAGGACGGGCAGATAGGCCACAAAATAAAGAAAAGGAACGTGGATATCGAACATGAGCAGCAGCACGTACTGCACCGCCATGTACTGCGCCTGGAGAGCCAAACGAAGGACAAAAATGTGGCCCCAGGTCCCGAGGCTCGCCTCTCGGAACGGCGCGAAGAGGGCCTTGTTGCGCAGCCGCCCCAGGATGGGCAAAGGAAGGTCGCTGCGGAACCATAACGCCCCAACCACGAACCCCGCCAACCCACCCCACGCTATCCCCTGAAGGATGCTCTCGATCCCCGGTGAGAACGCTCCCTGGCCCAGGACAAAGATCATGCCCAGGGAGAGGGTCACCAGGACACCGAGGAGGTCCACAACGTTGACGAACATCAGGGCCCCGAGGGCGCGCCAGAACCCCACCCCTCGGGAGCGGTTGAGATAGAGGGCCATGCCGGCCAGGGCCGCGTTGTAGTTGAGGATGTTGAGAAAATAGGAGGTCGCCTTGATCGGGAGGGTCTCCCGGAAGGTCACTGGGCACACCAGCGCGCGAAACGCTGCGGTGATACCCGCTGTGTCGGTGAAGAAGGTGACCAGGGTCCCCAGGACCGTGAGGACAGCAAGGAGGAATAGATTCACTGAGCCCAGCGCGTCCGCTACCTCCCCGATGTCCGTAGTCTGGGTCATGTAGCCCACCAGGACCACGCTGCCGGCCCATGGCAGGACCCGCTTCACCACATCGGGTACCCTCATCCAACCCCGTCGGTGCGGCCCGCTGCAGCTCGGTCCAGGAGCACGACCGCGTCCGGGTGGTCTTGGAGGAGGGCCGCTGGGCATGCTTCCACCGTGATGTCGGAACGGATCAATGCCTCTACCGCGATGGCCTTGGATGCGCCCGTGGCCAGGAGGACCAGACGCTTGGCCTGCCCTAGGGTGCCCAGCCCCATACTCATCCCATGGGTGGGGACCTCCTCCCCTGGGAAGAGGTACGAATTGGCCTCTCGGGTGGCCGGGGTGAGGGGACGGGGTCCAGCGCGGCTGTCACCCGGGGTCCCGGGCTCGTTAAACGCGAGATGTCCGTTATGGCCCAGGCCCAGGAGGGCCAGATCCAGGCCCCCCGCGGCGCGGATCCTGGCCTCGTAGGCAGCGGCCTCGGCCGCGGGGTCCTCCGCGTCGCCCCTCAGGGAATGGAGGTGGACGGGGTCCAGGCCCGCTGGCTGAATCAGGCGCTCCATGAGCCACCGACGGAAGCTCCCTGCCTGGTCCGACGAAACCCCCAGGAACTCGTCCAGCGCGAACCAGCGTACCCGGCCCAGATCCACCACACCGGCACGGTGCGCAGCCACCAGCCGCCGGTACATCTCTATCGGTGTCTTTCCCGTCGGCACGCCGACGTTCATCCCGGGGTTCGAAAGGATCTGCTCGACGATCAACGCCACGGCAGCCTCTGCCACTTCTTCGGCCTCTTCAAAAATCCGTATGTCCATGTTCGCTTTGCCTCGCTGTTCTCAGTCAACAAACCGCTCGGCGATGTCCTTGAACTCACCGGCCATACCGAGGAAGGCCTCCACCACCGCGGGGTCAAACTTCTTCACCGAGAGCTCGGAGATCATCTTGACGATCTCGTCATGGGGGACGGAGGTGGGTCGATAGATCCGGGGGAAGAACAGCGCGTCGTAGAAGTCGGCCACCGAGAGAATCCGGGCTGAGAACGGAATGCCGTCACCGTGGAGTCCGTCGGGGTAGCCGCTGCCATCAAAGTTCTCGTGGTGGTGTCGGCAGACGTCGTAGCCCATCTGGAGGAAACCGCCGGCCTCGCCATGCACCTGGTCGAGAGCCGCCTTCACGCACTCGCCTCCCAGGGCAGCGTGGGTCTTCATTATCTCAAACTCCTCCGCGGTGAGCGACGAAGGCTTGAGAAGAATCGCGTCAGGGATGCCTACCTTGCCGATGTCGTGGAGAGGGCTCGCTCGAAACAGGGAGGAGAGGAAATTGTCCCCGATCGCCGCGCCCCTCTCCCGCAGGACCTTGGCCAGCGCTACCGAGTAGTAGCGCATGCGCTCCAGGTGAAGTCCCGTCTCGTCATCCCGGGACTGGGCGAGCTTCGCCAGGAGGAAAACCGTGGTATCGGTGACGACCTCAATCTCGCGGGTCCGTTCCTGGACGGTCTGCTCCAACTGGTCGTGGTAGTACTTGTCCCGAATCCGCAGCTTCCATCGCTCCTCTGCACCCCGCACCGCCATGAGACATGTGTGAAGGGAGAAGGGCTTGAGGATGTAGTCGTAGGCCCCGAGCTTCATCGCGCGGACCGCCACAGAGGTATCGTCCACCGCGGTGGAGATGATCACTGCCAGATCCGGGTACTGGTCCCGAATACGCGCCAGGAAGTCGATACCTGACTCCTTGGGCAGGCCGATATCAAGTATCATGAGTTGGGGCTCGGCGATCTCCAGGACGCGCTCCGCCTCCCGGGTGTCACCCGCTGTGAAGACCCGATAACCGTTCTTGCGCAACCACTGCTCCACCATCCCGCGCAGGACAGCCTCGTCCTCGACGATCAGGATGGTGGTGACGTCATCCGTTGTCATGGGACCTAGGAGCGTGTTGCGCATTGATCCTCCTGCTACGAATCCGCCAAGCACACCATCTGAGACCTACAAGATCTGCGCACGTACCACCAGTATGCACCCAAATCTTGTAGGCCACATATGGTGCACCCGGCAGCTTCTCGCTACGGAGTCCAATGCGCAACACGCTCCTAGCCCTCCTTGCCTGGATCAGCCCCTACGGGACCATTGTACCAGCTTGTACAACTCCAGCAAATCTTTTTTCATGAGCACCCACAGGAGCACCCCATAGACGGCCACCCCGACAGCGACGAAGAGGAAAAGGCGCCCGCCGAGCGCAGCCCGACCAAGGTCCGGATCCCAGGGAAGGAGGACTCCCAGCCCCAGGAGGCCGGCGGCCATGAATCCCGCGGCCGCCGCGGCGCGCAGAAAGGTGCTTCCGTGGGCCCGAAATGGCGCCCGGACCCCGGTGCGCCGGACCATGACAGCGAGGAGCACCGTGGTGACAACAGCAGAGAGGCTGTTGGCAAGCGCTATGCCGCCGTTGCCCAGGGGTCCTGCCAGGGCCAGACAGAGGACGATGTTGGCCAGCATGGCACCGAACGCGCACCACGCGGGGGTGCGGAGGTCCCGGGCTCCGTAGAAGACCTGGTTCAGGGTACGGGAGGTCGCTATGAAG
>CAYOTU010000330.1:0-4582 GCA_964406905.1 uncultured Myxococcales bacterium
CAACTTGACGCCACTGGAGCCCATGGTTTCAACGACAATCGGTGCCGCTCTGTGTAACGTCTTGGCCAGATCCGGATGCTCACGGATGTCCTCCGAACTGAAGAACAGGACGTCGACGCCTTCGAGCCATTTCAGGAAATCCAAGGATTGACTACAGACAATGCGACCGTCAGCGTCTTGGCGCCGAAGCCATCCCTGAATCGACGCTCCAGTCAGCGAGCCCCTCAGGCTGCGTGTCGATTTCGCATCAAGTTCGTCAAACACCGGACACAGCAAGACCACGGTGTCACGTTTCCAGTCATCTGGAATTACCGTTGCTGGGATTCTGTTCCCTTTTTCGAGGATCCAGAGATGTCGCTCGTCCCAGAGGGAGACGTTCTTCATGATCGTGGTCGCTTCTGAAGGCAGTAGCTTGATTTCCGCTGTCAAGTGCTTGCGGACCGTTGAGAGAGGAAAAGCCTCGGACGCGGACGTAACGATTCGAACGTCCCAGCCCAGGGCGTGGGCCGTGGCCCCTGAGTAGAAGACCGACCCCCCGGGTCTCAATTCCCCGTCGACTTCGTCAAGGGTGAAGTTGCCCACGCACAGGAAGTGGCGTGCAACGGTTCGGTATCTCTTGGTCCTTTTCCGGGACTCGCTGCCAAGCTTTGCGTTTTCTATCAATCCATCCTCCCTACCGAGTATCCCAGCTCGGCCCGAGCGTCGTGATATGATCGCAGAGAATCGTAATAGGCCTGCTTCGCCTTCACATATGCTGCAAGGCCTTCGAGCAGATCGCGGGCCTCACCGGTGCCGGTGGCATACGCTGCTCCCGCGAGCGTCATCCACTTTCTCGCCTCACTCACCTGCTTCTTCATCAGTCCGGCCTGTCGGGTGTAGCGCAGGACGTCGTCGTATGCCTTACGTACCTGGAGTGGGATACCAGTCTGTGCCAGCTTCTTCTTTGCTTGTACCTGTCGAGCAATCGCCCGCGCCTGTTCTCCACGAGCCTTGGCGAGGGCAAAGTCCATATTGAACTGGAGACCCAGAGCAGCCCCGCCAGTGAGCTGATTGTACTGGTCATAGTGGTATGGGTTCGGAGAATCGTCCCTGGTGGGAGCCCAATCCCAGTTGACTGTTCCCGCAAAGAACAAGGTCGGAAGGACTGCTCGCCGCTCCGCCTTCTCCAGGGCCCGAGCGGCAGCCTCACCGTGGTGGATCTGAGCCCACTCCGGTCGCTTGCGGAGGGCCTCGTCCAGCAGCTCATCGAGGCTGGTCAGGTCAGAGGAGGAGCCGCCCGTCAGTTTATGGTCCTGCAAGGCGAGTGTCCGCTCTTCTTCCCATCCCATTGCGTGCTTCAAGGCAGCCAGGGCCAAATCCGCGCCGTCCTCCGCATCGATTCGATAGCGTTCGAGGTCCAAGGCCGCACATCGAAGACGGGCCAGATCCGACTGGCTGACCTTACCGCTGCCCTCATCATAAAGTTGTTGCCCGCTCTCGATGGCGGTCCGAACCGACTTCAAAGCCGAATCGAGAGTAGGCAGGAGGCTCAATGCATAGAGACGAGCGTGGTAGAGACGCTTGACCTCCAGAGCGACGGCGTTGCGGGCCTCGCGGAGCCTCGCCTGTTCGACCTTCCATCGCTCTCGTGCCGCGCGCTTGCCGGCACCGGCTCTTCCGAAGGTGTAGATCGGTTGGGCGAGAACCATCTCCAGGTGGGTGTATGGCCCCCAATCCCCGATGCTGCGCCACCTGCGCTCCACATCTTTGTCCAGCGCCGTGCCATGGACGGAAAACATCGGTGCAGCGTATGTCATGCCGTATAGCTTCGGATAGAAGACCGACTCAATCTCAGCCAGCCGCGCCTTGTACTCCTCGACCTTGGCCGCCGCATCGGCCACCACCGCACCGTTTTCCAGGGCAATGGCCACGCAATCGGACAGCGACAACGGTTCGTCTGCCCGAGCGTTCCGGGCCATGGGGGTTGTCGAAAGCAGGGCCATAAAGATGACCAGGGGCACAGTGTTCATGGCTTGAAATCCTGCTTCTTGATCTCAGCTTCCAGCCTGTCGTTCATCCTTTTCAGCAGGCCACCAACGCCTTCCTTCTTGATGATTCGTCCGAACTGGTTCGAGTAGTCCTTCACGAGGGAGGCTCCCTCGAAGCTGACGTCCACGATCTGCAGCGTCCCGTCCACTTGACGCCAGTGGAAGGTCACATCGGTCTCGTAGTCCTCCTTCTCCAGGACGGCCTCCATCTTTACGTCGAAGCGGTCCCCCTTCTTCACCGCAGGTAGGAGCTTGTAGCGGGCCTCTCGGAAGAAGTCCCCGGAATCAGGATAGGCGACGATACGGATCACCTCCCGAAAAGTCTTCTGGTATTCGGGGTATTGCTGGTCGGAGAACTTCGACCGATGGGGGCGAGCCGTCTCTCCAGTGAAGACCTGAAAGGCGAAGAATCCGTCCAGTTTCTCAAACGCCTTTACGTTTTCCGCGAGTTCTCGCGGGGAGAGCTTTCCCCCCTCGGGTGCTTGCTTCACCGCCTTGAAGGCATCGATCAAGCCTTGGGTTCGGGCAAGTGCGGCGTCTTCGGCGCTTGCCGGGCTTGATTGCATGAGAGCAAGAAACATAATGGTCAAAACTACGAATCGCATTTGATTCCTCCTTCGGACGAATTGAATTACCACCAGAAGAGCATGGCGCCGACCGCGTGCAAGGCGGCCAGACCTCCGCCGGCGATGATGCCCGCGGCCACGTCGTCTCCCATGACTCCAATCCCTCCCTTCCATTTCTCGTCAATGGTCCGGATCGGCCCCGGCTTCCAGATGTCCAGGCCCCTGAAGACGACAAACGCCGCCAGGACCCAGGGGAGTTCCCAGGGCACGGCGAGCACCGCAATCAGGCTCCCCACGAATTCGTCGATGACGACCTCTGACGGGTCTTTCTCGTCTGAGGTCTCCAAATACCGGTCTGTGAACCAAGTACCGCCCACGGCCAGTACCAGGACAACCGGCACCGATGCCAGATAGGGCAACTGTGAGAGCCACCAGGCGGCGGGAAGTGAGATCAGCGCTCCCAGGGTACCGGGGCCGACTGGGGCAAAACCGGCGTATCCGCATGTAACGATCAGGGTCGTGGCGGTCGAGGTGCCTGTCCGCCGGCGTTCACGGACCATGGTCATCACCCCCATGACCCCCACCAGGCCGACCATCGTAGCAATGAGGTTGGCGTCCTGCCCGAGAAGCGCCAGCCATGCCACGGAGTTGAGCCCGGGATGGTTGGCCGCCACGAGGGCGCCGAACCCCAGTGCAGTGGTGAGAATGGCACCGGATACGGCTCTCCCTGTCCTCTCGATCACGGCCCCGAATTCAGCACCTTCGGAGAGACCGGTGACAAGATGTACTGCGGCATCCACTCCGATTCCGAGCAGCACAAGCAGGAAGATAAGATTGAGGTAGTTGAGTTCCACGCCAGCAAACGCCATCAAGCCGAGCGTCGCACCGATGGACCCCCCCGCCACCGTCAGAGCGGTCACCGCCTGCCCCAACGAACCGAGCAGAAGCCACATCACGACCAGCAGGAGAAACACGGTGGCTATCATAACCGGAGGGCCCTCGGTCCAAATCATATCCAGGATGTCCGCCAGGATCATGCCCTCTCCAGCGACGAAAAGGGGAGAACCGTCGGATTCCCGGACGCTCCGGATCTCTTCGGCCATCTCGCGTACCCTTTGTCCGTCGCCCAGGCTGATCCGAGGGAACACCATAACGAAACCGTCCCCTCCGGCCATCTGTGGATTCTCAAACTGACGTCGTAGCTCCAGTGGCAGGTCCATCCTTCCGAACGGGGCAATGCCGCACATCCGCTTCAGGTCCAGGAAAGCCTCCCTGTCCCCCTCCGGAAGCCACTTGGGTTTGACCCGCCTGAGAATCCCCTTCAGGTGCAGCAATGTCCTGTGTTTTTCTTCCTGGTACGCCGGGATCAGGTCCGATACCGTGGCCACCATGTCCAGGGTGGATGAGGAACCGCGCTCTTCCATTCGAGCACGGATCCGATCGGCGATGTCCTGCTCCTCGGACTGGTCGTTGGCGAGCACCACCATGGGAGTCTGCGAGTAGCCGAGGAGGCGGTTGGTCTCCTTGTCCAGCTTGAACGAAGGAAGGTTGGACGCGTCTAACACTCCGAAGTCATAGTTGAAGTGCACATTCGGGGAATTGGCCAGCAGGAAGAAGAAGCCAACCGCCGCGACCCAGACGAGTGCTGGCGACCAGCGCAAGGCATTCCTGGCGTATTCCGAACGGAGCTTGCCCGCTCTGAGGTGGCCGGTCCTGGTTCTCCAGCCGAATCTCTCGAAGAGACCGATCATGGCCGGTAGCAGCAGTATATAGGCAAGGGCCACCAGGACCGTTCCGCTGCCGGCAATGACTCCGAACTCCCGAAATCCCCGGAACTCCGACACCGAGATCCCGGCGAAGGCGGCGGCGGTAGTGATGGCCGCGATCAGCGCTGCACGGCCCGTGCCGCCGAAGGTCCGTCGAACTGCCTCATCAGCCCCGTGAGTTGACCGCTCGTTTTCATAGCGGCCGAGCAGGTGGATTCCGTGA
>CAYOTU010000331.1:0-4573 GCA_964406905.1 uncultured Myxococcales bacterium
TCGCAGGCTCCCGGCTGGGATCGGGATCCACGGTCGCAGGCTCCCGGCTGGGATCAGGCTTTCTGTCGGGTGCCACGACCGCGTTGCCGCTCCGCGTCACATCCGGATCCTTCAGCAGCAACTCCAACTCGGATGCCAGGACCCGCGCGCTCGCCGGGCGCTGCTTTGGCCGTTTGGCCAGCAGACGGCGAACCAGGTCCTCCACGTGCTTTGGAAGCTCGGCGTCAGCAGCCGCATCAGCGAAGCGGGGTACCGGGGTCTGGGCATGTTCGAGGAGAAGTTCCAGTGGCGAGTCAGCCTGGAAAGGCGGCCGTCCGGTCAGGGCCTCGAAGAGGGTGACACCCAGTGCGTAGAGGTCCGACGGGACGTCGCAGGGCGTGCCCACTGCCTGCTCGGGCGAGATGTACTTGAGGGCCGCACAGGCCAGCCCCTCGGGGCGGAGGGAGCGCCCGTCGTCCTTGGTCAACATGGCCGCGGCGCCAAAGTCCGAGACCCGTGTCAACTCCTCGCCGTCCTTGTCCACCAGGAAAATGTTCGTGGGGGAGAGGGCTCGGTGCAGCACGCCGCGTGCGTGGGAATACTCCAGGGCCCGGGCCACATCCAGAGCGGCCCGCAGGGCCCGTTTCGTGGTCAGCCGCCCAGCCCCGCTGATGACCTCTGCCAGACTCGGCCCTTCCACCAACTCTCGGGCCAGGAAGAGGCGTCCGTCTTCGGTATGCCCCGAGTCGTAGACCTGGACCGTGTAGCGCCCCTTGAGTTGGAGCGATGCGTCGGCCTCCGCGTCGAAGCGTTTGGCAGCGACCGGGTCGTCGGCCAGGAAGCGGCGGAAGACCTTGAGCGCTATGGGACGGTCGATGAGTGTGTGCTCAGCCCGATAGACTACACTGATTCCCCCGACGCCCAGCTCTTCGACGATCCGGTAGCGGTCAGCGATCACCTGCCCGACGAGAGATTCCTCAGCGGGAAGGAGGACGAGACGCGTTCCGTGCTCCGGGCAGTAGCCGTGTCCGGGGCCGTAGCTCCGATAACACTCCGGACAGAACAGCGTTTCTTTCAAGGGCATCGGTTTTCCTTGGCACGTCCGGTGCAGACGACACACCTGATTTTTAGCATGAACCACCCCCCGGCTGCCAGTGATTTCAGTGACATCGTCGGGGCCGGGCAGCCTCGCCGAGTCGGTTGACATAGCCGGGGGCTTCGGTTTTACTCGTTTCCGAACTCGCAAGGGGAGGAAGGATACCAATGAGCGCCATCGAGACGCAGAAGGGACAGTCGAAGCTGCTGCCGGAGAATGCATACCGCAAGCTGAAGGACGGAGAGGTCTACTCACCCATCGTCGCGTCCGGGGATCGCCGGGCCGAGGTGACGCTCTGGTCAATCGGGTTGGGCGTGGGCATGGTGGTGATCTTCACCGCCGCGGCCGCGTACATCTCCTTGCGCGCGGGGAGCGGGATCGAGGCATCGATTCCCATCGCCATCCTGGCGATCTTTTTCGGTATGCTCCGCAAGACCCGGAGCACTATCCTCGAGAACGTCATGGTCCAGAGCGTGGGCCAGGCGTCCGGCGTGGTGGCCGCTGGCGCTACCTTCGTGATCCCCGCGCTCTACATCAACCAGCTCTCTGTCTCCTGGTGGCAGATTTTCCTGGCCTGCTCCGTGGGCGGGATCCTGGGCGTCGTCCTGATCATCCCCCTGCGCAAGTACTTCGTGCGGGACCTGCACGGGGATCTTCCCTTCCCCGAGGCCACCGCGATCAACGAGGTCATCGTCACCGGTGAGAGCGGCGCTGGCGGCGCTGGCAAGATCCTGATCATGGCGTTCCTCATGGGCGCCGCGTTCGACTTCCTCATCGAGGGCGTGCACCTGTGGAACCCGGACCTCACCACCAACGCGTTGCCCTTCGGCATCGGCGAGACCCTCTCGGGGCTTCGTATCGAGGTTCAGGTTATCGGTATAGCGGCCCTCTTCGGGCTGGGCTACATCATCGGGATGAAGTACGCCTCGATCATCGCGGGCGGCAGCATCCTGGCCTACGTGGTCATGGTGCCCGTGGTCTACCAGCTCGGAAAAGGCTCCGGGGACTTCGCGTATGCGGGCGGCGTGTTCAACTTCGATACCATGAGCGCGAGCGCTATCTTCGGCGCGTTCATCAAGCCCATCGGTATCGGCGCTATAGCAATCAGCGGTCTCATAGGCATCATACGCATGTGGAAGATCGTCGTGGGCTCCGTAACCCTGGGCTTTAAGGGCCTCTCCAAGAAGGGACGCGTCGCGCCCGAGGCTGAGCGCACGCAGCTCGATATGAAACCCAGGAATGTCCTGCTGATCCAGCTCCTCGCCGCGGTCCTCATGGGTGTGTTCTTCTTCATCGTTGCCAAGTTCACCACCGACTCCGCGGGCGTCGGGTACGGCACGAACGATGCGCTCCTGTTCGCCACGGTGGGCATGGTCGCCGGCTTCCTGCTGTCCTTCCTCTTTACCCCGGTCGCCGCGCAGGCCATCGCTATCGTCGGGGTCAACCCCGTCTCGGGCATGACCCTTATCACCGTGGTCCTGGCTATCGGTGCGCTGATCATGGTGGGCCTCAAGGGCGAAGCTGGGATGATCATCGCGCTCATCGTGGGCACAGCGGTCTGCACAGCGCTCTCCACCTCCGGCGCGCTGATCAGCGACTTCAAGGTCGGCTACTGGGTCGGCTCCACGCCTCGGAACCAGCAGCGCTGGAAGTTCCTGGGTATCATCGTCGCAGCGCTGGTAGTGTCCCTGGTGATCCCCCTGATGGACTCGGCCTACCAGTTCCTGATCAGCGACCCCGCCACGGGGATGATGATCCCCAACGACAAGGTCCTGCCAGCGCCCCAGGGGAACATGATCGCGGCGGTCTCCCGTGGCCTCATGTCCAACCCCGAGGGCCAGCCCTGGCTCCTCTACGGGATGGGCGGCCTCGTCGCTGTCCTCCTGCTCATGGCCGGCGTCCCCATGCTGGCCTTCGCACTGGGTATGTACCTGCCCATCGGCATCAACATGGCGGTCCTGGCCGGTGCGATCAGCGCCTGGGCTGTCTCAAAGACCGGGGGTACAGAGGAGGTGCAAAAAGCGAGGGTGGCCCAGGGGGCACTTATCGCGTCGGGCCTCATGGCCGGTGCGGCCCTCTTCGGAATCCTTACAGCGGTGTTGCGCTTGCCCACCGTGGGCGCGCCGATCCAGTACATGAGCGTGGGCAAGGAGTATCGCGTCGAGACCGTGGTCGAAGGGGACACGGTCCGTGACAAGAACGGCGGTTTCTTCTCCTCCTGCGACGAGGTGAAGAGCACATGCACAGCGGAGGGTGCGTGCAACGTCCTCTACAAGGAAGGGCAGAAGTGCAACGAGCTTCTCAGTCCGACCCTCTTCAACGAGGACGAGAAGGGGCGGCCGATCTACGATGCGGAGACGATCAAGGAGATCGACGCGCTTCGGGCCGGGATGAAGAAGGAGATCGATGCGGTCGGCACGCCGGGCGGCAGCATCGGTTCTCTGAAGGGTTCGGCGTTTTTGGCGCTCGATGAACTCGAAGTCCTCACAGCATCCATTCAAGGTGAGGACCGACCCGGCTATCCGGTGGTCGGGGCCAGGTCGCTTCTGAAGGTCGTTTCCGCACTGCGTCGGCCCTTGCTCCTGAACCATCAGATCGTGTTCTTCGCAAACGAGGACGCGCAGAAGGCCGCCCAGGACACAGCGAAGGCTGCGAAGGACGCGGACACCGACGAGGCCAGGGCCAAGGCTGCTGCGGCCAAGGCCGACGCAGATGCGACCGCGAAGACCCTGGAGAAGGCCAAGGCGGACAAGGACGCAATCCTCGCAGCGATCGTGGACGCCAGGGCCGTCCACGAGACGCTTCACCCCGAGTACCGCCACCCCTGGTACGAAGGGGGCATGGGCCGGGGCCTCGGCTTCCTGATGCTCATCCTCCTGGGCTTCGGCTGCTACCTGCTGGCGCGTAAGGGCGCGCAGTGGGAGTTGGTCAAGACCAAGGAAGACGCCTGATTCGGGGCTGGAACATGACAGGACAGATCCTGTTCCTATTCCTTTTCCTGCCCCTGGGGCCCGCTCCAGTTGATGGTTTCGTCCAGAGACCGCGGCTCGAAGATTTGGATTCCCGTGCCCTGGACTTCCTTCTGGAGCTGCTCCAATACCCCCCGGTCGGGCATCACGGCCTGCTGGAGGCTCCCGGCCAGGCGGACGGCCATCAGGCCGAGGACTGTGAGGCCGATGAGCCCGGCTGTTACCAGGGTCACGGCCCGCCGTCGGGTTCGTGCGCGGCCGTCAGCGTTTTTTACCAACCGCTCAAGGGCCTCGTCCAGGGTGCCGGACCCCTCAGCGGCTGAGACCTCGAAGGCCTGCGTACGGGTCAGCACGGGGGCGATCCCCTCCGCTAGGCGGTCCCCCGCGTCGAGGCGCCGGAGCGCGGTTTGCGTGAGGGCTGCGTTCTCGTCTGTGAGCCAGACCCGGGCGGCCGCGTCCAGGGTGAGGCCCAGGGGCAGCCCCGACGCGATTCCAGAGTGGAGCACACGCAGGAAGTCCGCTCGGGACT
>CAYOTU010000332.1:0-4561 GCA_964406905.1 uncultured Myxococcales bacterium
GCCCCGCGCCCTTCTACGTCTTCATGGAGAACCGCTCATCCAACTCCGCGTCGAGCATCTCCAGCCAGGTCACCAACGCTGCGAACAAGATCAAGAAGGACGGGAAGGCCGCGGTCAAGGCGGGCTACGGTGACGTGGAGAAGTTCGAGGCAGAAAAGCTCCACCACGAGAACGACTATTTCACCATCTTCAAGGTGACCCCCATCTTTTCCAGATGGGACGGAGACGCCGACGGGAAGGCCCGCCGATGCGGCTGCGGCCGGGCCCTCTGAGGCCTCCCCTCGCTCCTGAGAAGATGACACGAGGAGGACAGGAAGAATGACCGAGATCATCGATGTGCTGGCACGGGAGATCCTGGACTCACGCGGCAACCCCACGGTGGAGGTCGACGTGTACCTCGCAGGGGGCGTCTACGGACGGGCAATGGTGCCGTCGGGGGCTTCCACCGGGTCCCGAGAAGCCCTGGAACTGCGGGACGGAGATCTGGCCCGCTACGGGGGCCTGGGTGTCTTGACCGCGGTGAATAACGTGAACAAGCTTATCGCCAACGAGCTGGTAGGCTTCGACGCCCGGGACCAGGCGGGCCTTGACCGGCTGCTCCGGGACCTGGACGGCACGGACAACAAGGGCAAGCTCGGTGCGAACGCGATCCTCGGCGTGTCCCTGGCCGCGGCCAGGGCCGCGGCAGAGGCCACGGACACCCCCCTGTACCGCTACCTGGGCGGCGCAGCGGCCAACCGGCTCCCCGTGCCCCTCATGAATGTTATCAACGGTGGGGCCCACGCGGCCAACAACGTGGACATTCAGGAGTTCATGATCGTCCCAGCGGGATTTGACAGCTTCTCCGAGGCCCTGCGGGCCGCGACCGAGGTTTTCCACGCACTGGGGGCTATCTTCAGGGAGAGGAACCTCGCCACGGGCGTCGGCGACGAAGGCGGCTACGCACCGAATTTGAGGAGCAACCTTGAGGCCCTTGACTACATCCTGGACGCGATAACCAAGGCCGGGTACAAGCCCGGGGCTGAGTTCTTCCTCGCGCTGGATCCGGCAGCGACCGAGTTCTACGACAAAGAACGCAAGGTCTACGACCTCGTCGGCGAGGGGCTGAAGCTCACCGCTGAGGAGATGGTCTCCTACTGGGAGAAGATGGTGGAGAACTACCCGGTGGTGTCCATCGAAGATGGCCTCGCTGAGCAGGATTGGGACGGTTGGAAGCTCATGACCGATCGGCTCGGCAAGAAGATCCAGATCGTCGGCGATGACATCTTCGTGACCAATGAAAAGATCCTCAAGGAGGGCATCTCCCGAGGGGTGGCCAACTCGATCCTGATCAAGCTCAACCAGATCGGCACAGTGTCCGAGACCCTCGACACAATCGGCTTGGCCCATCGCTCGGGTTACACCTGCGTTATCTCCCACCGTAGCGGGGAGACCGAGGACACCACCATAGCCGACCTGGCGGTGGGCGCGGGCGCCGGCCAGATCAAGACCGGCTCCCTCTGCCGCTCCGAGCGGATCGCCAAGTACAACCAGCTTCTCCGCATCGAGGAGGCTCTGGGCGCGGCCGCGCTCTACGCCAACCCCTTCACTGTTTAATTCTTCAAACATTCCCCGCTTCACGCTGACCTGATTTTTGGTCCGTGGATCCGGCGCCCTTAGACTGGGTTTCGTCGGAGATCACATGCGGATCAAAGGACGGTTATGAGCCAGAAGTTGAAGTACTACTTTCAGTCTCCCGACCGGCGCTTTCAGCTCGTCCAAGGCGACAGCCTCCAGGCGCTCAAGCGGATCCCGACGGACAGCGTAGACCTGATTTTCGCGGATCCCCCCTACTTCCTGTCCAACGGCGGCGTGACCTGCCAGAGCGGCCGCATGGTCGCGGTGGACAAAGGGGGCTGGGACCGATCCCGCGGTGCGGACGACGACCACGACTTCCAGCTTCGCTGGTTGGCCGAGTGCCAGCGGGTCCTGACCCCCAACGGCACCATCTGGGTCTCAGGTACCCGCCACAACATTTTTTCAGTAGGGCATGCCATGCAGCAGCTCGGGTACAAGCTGCTGAATGATATCGTCTGGCACAAGCGCAACCCGCCGCCCAACCTCTCATGCCGCTACTTTACCCACGCGACGGAGCAGATCCTCTGGGCAGCGCGGGATATGAAGAGCAAGCACTTCTTCGACTATCCCCTGATGAAGGCTGCGAACGGCGGCAAGCAGATGCAGAATGTCTGGTCGCTTCTCCCGCCCCGTAAGGCGGAAAAGGTCCACGGCAAGCACCCGACCCAGAAGCCCATGGCCCTCCTGGAGCGGATCGTCCTCTCTTCCACCGACGACGATATGCTGATCCTGGATCCCTTCAACGGCTCCGGCACCACGGGCCTCGCAGCCGCGCGCCACGGACGCCGATACCTCGGGATGGATTTGAGCGTGGAGTACCTGGAGCTCACGGTACGGCGTTTCGAGGACGAAAACCTCGATCCCGCACGCCAGCCTGTTGCGCCCGTGGTCCAGCCCTCGATCCTCCCCGCCTGAGAGGAGGTGGCCCGTGCGGTCTATACTGATACAGGCTATTTTGAGCTTGGCCCTCTTTTCGGCGTGGAGCTGCAATCCGGAGCCGAAAGTTGGCAGCGACATTGCGTCCCCTCCGCCCTTCGGGCACCTCCCCTCTGAAAGGGGAGGGGTACAGAGGGAGACTCCGCCACCTGCTCCAACGCGTCCGGTGCAGGACGTTGTTCAAGAGCAAGGGGAAATCGGGGCTGAAGCCCCTCCCACAGGGGAAATCGGGGCTAAAGCCCCTCCCACAGGGGAAATCGGGGCTAAAGCCCCTCCCACAGCTCACAGCCCACAGCCCACAGCCTGTATTCCTGACTGCCTTCTCCGCTCTTGCGGCCCCGACCGCTGCGGCGGGACCTGCGGCGCGTGTGCGGACGGGGAGACCTGCAGGGAGGGACGCTGCGCTTCCGCTGATTGCATTCCAGACGATTGCAAGAAAAAAAGCTGCGGGACGGACGGCTGCGGTGGGACCTGCGGCCGCTGCCCCGCGCCTGAGACTTGCGTGGCCGGTGCGTGTCGCCCGCGTATCGGTGTGGGGCTCTTGGACGGGCGTGTCGGGACAGCGGGAGACGGGATTCCGCGCGCGATGGAGAACCTCTACCTGGGCTTCCCCGCCTCCTGGAGCGGCACCTGCGACTACGGCCGCCTTCCCCGAAAGAAAGCAGACAGGATCCTGGCCCGCAATCCCGCTGGTGCGGTCCTGGTGACCCTCCTGCCCGAATGCGGCTTCGAGCCCTTCACCACGGATTTTTCATCGGGATCGCGTCCCTACGAGGCGGTCAAGGCATTGGCCGCGGACATCGTCGCGCTCGGCGTTCCAGTGATCGTCCGGATAGCGCCCAACATGAACGCACCCTGGGTCCCCTGGGGACCCTGCGTCCTGGACAACAAGGACGGACCTTGCCTGGGCGACGCTCAGAAATACCGGGAGGGATTTGCGAACGTAGCAAAGCTCCTCCGGGAGCACGGCGGTCCCCACCTGAGCATCGCCTGGACCCCCCTCGCTGAACCTGCGTACTGGCGCGAATCCCTGAAGGACTATCCCACCTACGAGGACTTCTACCCCGGGGACGCGCTGGTGGACTATGTAGGCCTGGATATCTCCTGGAGCGAAGAAGGGCTGCCCCCCGAGGGTGCGTTTAACGCTGCCCTCGCACCCTTCTACGCTGAGTGGGCAGGGCCCGAGGGCCGCGGCCGGCCCATGATCATCGCGGAGGTCACAGCGGAATGTCGCCTCACGGAAACCATCGAGTGCGTGGCCCCCGCGGGCAACTTCGAGAGCATCGACGGCTGGTGGGGCCCCTGGGGCCGCCTAGCGCTCACAGCGGAGGAAGGCGCCGCGCCGGAGGACTGCGCCCAGGTTCCCACCGGGGAGCACCATCTCCTCCTGGCCCCGACCCCAGACGATACCGGCTCGATCAACTGTCCAGGCTACTACGTGGGGGGCCTCTCTCTGCCCCTGAACTGGGGCGAAGGCGTGGATCTGAGCAGCGGGGATGCATTGCGGCTGCGCGCGCGCAAGGGTCCCGAGGGTACGGCCACGTCCCTCCAGATCGAGGTCTGCGACACCACGGCCCCCGCCTGCACCGGCGAGGACCGCTGCTGCCCCGCGGAGTCCGTGACCACCACCATCGTCGTGGACGCTGTGGAGTGGCGCACCTGGACGATCCCTTTCGAGGATTTTTTACCAAGTCAGCCGGGCACCGCACCCACTATGGACTGGGCGCACGTACGCGCGCTCAAGCTCCACGTACTCTGCCCGGACGAGAAAGGACCCATGGCCCCCCTCCACCTGGACGGTTTCGGGATCTCCCGCATAAAGCGGCCCGGCGAGGCTTCCTGTGACGAGCGACGCCGGGCCTGGGCCCGCCAAGTCTACACACCTGACCTTTGCAACCGCTACCCGAACCTGAAGCTCGTCCTCTGGAGCCAGGCCTTCCGCCGCACCCCCGACGCTATCTTCGACGGCCGGATCCGGGACGCAGCGTTCTGGCGGGAGCTGTGGGGG
>CAYOTU010000333.1:0-4560 GCA_964406905.1 uncultured Myxococcales bacterium
TCCTGGGCCTGGAGCGCGACCGCTTGCGATCTGAACGGCGATGGCATGACAGAGTTGCTGGCTTCATCCTACGGGCGAGCTCCTAACCACCTGTTCCAGGGCCAGTGGGACGGCGGCGACTTTGTGTTCGTGAACCGATCCGTTGACTCGGGCTACGCGTATGACCAGCGGATGGACTGGTCAGATAACGAGTCTGCCCGTTGCTGGTGCAAGCTTCACTCCGACGCGGAGGATTGCGACGGGGTCCCGCCGCCGCAGTACATTGCCTGTAACAAGGACGAGGATGCGTTCCGCTGGAACCACGAATACGACCGTGAACCCTTCCGCTTGGGCGGGAGCTCCGGAACAACGGTCTGCGCGGACGTGAACAACGACGGGCACATGGACCTCCTGACCACGGAGATCGTTCACTGGGACGTGGGGACATCCTCTGATCCGTCGGAGCTGCTCTTCGGCGACGGGAATGCGAACCCGGTTTTCTCCCGTCCCGGAAATGACCAGACAGGCCTCCTGCGGGATCACGAGATGGCCGGCTGGAACGACGGGGACATGACCGCGGCGGTGTTCGACTTTGACAACGACGGCTGGCCCGACGTCTACATCGGTGCGTCGGACTACCCGGGAAACCGGGGCCTTCTCTTTCACCAGGAGGGCGCAGCGCCGGGGACCTTCACAGCGCTGTATACCAGCGAGTTTTTTGAGCACAACCGCAGCCACGGCGTGGTGGCCGCGGACATCGACCGGGACGGCGATCTTGACATGGTGGTGGGACATTCCCGCGCGCGCTGCGACGCTATGTCACCGAACAACTGCTACGAGACCCAGGCGATCCGTGTGTTCCGCAACATCCTCGGCCAGGACGGGAACTGGGTCCAGATCGATCTTGAAGGTGGCGAGGGCACCAACCGCGCAGCGATCGGTGCAAGAGTCGAGGTCACCTCGGCAGGTGTCACCCAGACCCAGGAGGTGGACGGCGGCCACGGCCACTACGGTATCCAGAAGGAGCGTGTCCTCCACTTCGGCCTCGGGATCGCATGCGAGGCCGAGGTCACGGTGCGCTGGCCGGACGCGCCTCTCACCACCAAGACCTATACCCTCCCCGCTGGCTACCGCTTCCATTGGAATCAGGGGCAGATGCCGGTGGTCATCGACTGATCTCGGATGCCTTGAGCAGGAGACAGACGTCGTCCCCGCCCGGACCCTCGAAGTCGCAGTAATCCGGGGTCTGGTCAGGGCCTGTGCTGAAGACGACCCAGTCCTTCGAGTCCTCGAGTCCGGTCAGGAGAAAGGGCATGCCCCAGGGATCCATGGCCGGGTCCGAGCCGCCGGCTTTGATGACGAGGTACTCCCGGACAAAGTCGGAGAAGTCCTCGTCGGTCCAGTCCTCCACGGTCTGCCGTTCCTGGAGAACTCGAGTGGCGAGGATTGCGTTCCGCACCTCATGAAGGTTCCACATGGCCACCACGCCCCGGGCGGTCTCGAGGGTGCGGGTCATCAGGCCGCCACCGCCGTTGGTGAGGACCCAGTAGATCGTCGCGACCACGAGGAGGGAGACCAGAGCTCTGGCGCTGGATCTCAATCGATGCTCTGCCAGGTCGATAGAGCGGGCATCACCTCGGACATGGGGAGCAGGAGGAGTCTGGCGCGCTCGCCGGTGACCGTGAGGCGTTCACCGGGGCCGATCCGGGGCAGGACCCGCGGCGCGGAGAACTCAGCCTTCCCCTCGGGGCCTTGACGGGACACGCCCCCCTCGAGGAGCACCGCCACTCTCTCATCGTCGGGGATCTCCGCGCGGTCGGTGAGGACGACCTCGGGGAAGGACGCGGCCCATCGCACCCCATCCGGGCCCAGGCCCCAGAGTGCGGGGCAGTCCTCGTACTCAGCGATGCGGCGGCAGCGGTCGCCCAGGGCCCCGCCGGGGTCCCGGTCAAAAGTCAGGAGCAGTGCGATGGACTCGGTGCGCAGGTTCCAGCGCCAGACATGGCCCGGGGCCGTGCCGGGGATCAGCCAACCGGGGCCCGCGTCGGCCACCTCGTGGTTGATGCCGGAAATCTCCGTACGCATAACGCGGGCCCCACCGCTAACCAGGAGCGCGGGCGCGGTGAGGGGTTGCTCGAACGAGGGGTAGCAGTCGCCGGGGCCGAGCCGCAGCCATTGCGTCGCAGTCGCGTTGGCCTCGACCTCATAGGGAGAGATGCCGAGTGCGGCGAGTGCCTCCGGGAGCGCTGCGGGCTGGGGATCGGTCTGGGTTCCGTCTCCCGAGGGGACCATGACTTGCAAGAAGCGGAGGAGGAAGGAGGCGGAAAGAAGGACGGTGAAGACCGAGGTGACGCAGAAGACCGCAGCCAGGTAGAGGCCGAGGGCGAGACCGAGGAGGGTGAGGCCAGTGTTATCTGTTGCCATGGCACCCGCAAGGAGCGCACCAGTCACGTCGAGGACCGCTTCGAGCGCGGGGAAGAGCGCGTAGGGGAGCGCCACCGCTGTCCAGAACGACCAGATCGCAAGAACCAGGAGCAGGCGCCATTCCTCCCCGGAGGAGGCCCGCGAGCGGATGAGCCTCGCCGCCAGCCCGTGCCGCAGGTAGCGCAGGGCCCGTCCTCGCAGCCAACGGATGCCGACAGCGGACTCGAGGAGAAGCGACGCGTCGGACCGTGCGAACGGGCAGAGATCAATCACCAGGGCCACCAGCGCCGCGCGGCCCGCGATAGCCGCGAGGGGCCCACCCGCTGGGAGGAGCAGCATCGCTGCGGCCGCGGCGCCGAGCGCTCCAATCCCGGCAAGAGAGAGGATGACCTGGCGCCTGGGGTCGAGGTCCGCCGCTGCGCGGGGAGAGACGTCCATGAAGGGCAGACCAAGACGGAACCGCAGCCCGGCCCTGCGTGCTGGTCTGCCCGAGATAAAGAGGACATACCAGCGGACCATGCCCCGGAGGGTCATGGAGATCGCCAGGCCGCCCAGGGCCGCGCTGGCCGTGACCAGAGCCCCGGAGAGCCCCGCATCAGCAGTGCGGATCATTCCGTCCAGGAAGAGGAAAAGCGCGGCGACAATAACCGTCAGGACGAGGGCGCCGAAGATTGCCGCTGCCCACCGTCCAGGATTCCAAGGGGCGGGGGAGGGGCCCATGACGTCGATGTCGAGGAGATCCCCGAGTCCTCTCAGGAGACGGTCCAGGACCGTGGGTCGGGTCCCGGCCATGGGGATACGTGGCGGCGCCTCGGAAAACGCGCCAAGCCCGGCGAGCCGCCGGAGGAACTCCGTGAGGCCCCGGGGATCAAAGCCTCCTAAGAGACCTGCGTCATCGATCAGGAGCTCGCCTACTGTGCGGCGCCCGTCCATAGCGGCCAGGAGAGGGCGCCAGCGCTGGTCGAATGCTGCGAGGAAGGATCCCCGGGGTCCGACGAGGATCACCTCCCCTTCGGGATCATCGCGCAGGTAGATGTCAGGGCGGAGCGTGGGACGCCAGTCGTGGAACGCTGACTGCGGCATGGTTCCTCCAGGCCAAAAATTCTAGCAGACCTGCGGCCTGGTCCATAGCAGGAATTGGCCGGTGACTTCGTGGGTTTTGGGGTATTGTAGGAACGACGGAGGTGGAGAGGATGAAGTGGCTGCTGTCGTTGATCGTCGCGGGATGCGGGTTCATAGGCGTTCCGGCGGATGAGGCCAAAGAGCCCCCCTTTATCCGTTACACCGAGACATACCTCCCGGACAGCATGTCCGGGAGTGAGCGAAACGCGCGGGCATTCCGTGAAAAGGACGCGGTCGTAAAGAAACTCTTCGCTGACGCGGAGGTGGAGTTTCCGCCGCGGCAGCTCCTCCTGCGGGGCTTCAAGGCAGAGCGTCACCTCGAAGTGTGGGCCGCGTCGGAGAGCGAGGGGGCCTTGACGCACGTGGCCACATACGAGATCTGCTACGCGTCGGGGGACGCAGGGCCAAAGCGACGCCAGGGGGACGGACAGGTCCCCGAGGGCTTCTACCACCTGGACTATTTCAACCAGCACAGCCGCTTCCATCTCTCCTTTCGGGTGAACTATCCCAACAAGTCGGACCGGATCCTGGGATACAAGTCAAACCTTGGCAGCGCGATCATGATCCACGGAGACTGCGTCTCCATCGGCTGCCTCGCGATGAGCGACGAGCGCATCGAGGAGCTGTGGGTCATGACCCGGTCCATGGAGACTCTCAAGCGGAAGGTCTACGTCCACCTCTTCCCCACCAGGGACATGGAGGGCCTCCTCGAACAGGAGCCCGACAGCGAGCACGCAGCCTTCTGGCGAAACATCAAGGAGGGCTACGATTGGTTCGAGGAGAAGAAGACCCTGCCCTCAGTCCGCGTAGACAAGAGGGGGCGCTACAACTTCAGGTAGCAGCTACTCCGGCATCCCCGCGCTGATCCATTCCTTGATCACCGTCTGCTCCTCCACGGTCGGGGGCGCACCGAACCCGTCGGGCGGCATGGTGCCCTCCTTGATCCGGTCAATGGTGCACTCCCCCACCACCTTGTCGGGGCAGGTCAGGGAGGATGGGAGGTTCGCAGCATAGAAGCTGGCGAAGCAGGTTCCG
>CAYOTU010000334.1:0-4552 GCA_964406905.1 uncultured Myxococcales bacterium
GCAGCGCCTGGTTCGGGCCCCAACCGCTCACGGAGCCTAATGCCTAGCCATGCGCAGGGCCCCATATCCGGGAACATGCCCAGACAGTCCTCGTTCACCAAGCAGACGGGCCCAGCGTCGTCCTCGAGGTCCTCCTCCGCGGGAAGGTCGGGCCAGATGACAGTCTCTTCTGCCGCGTCGTCATCCGGTCCGATGGCATCGATATTGGTAAGAGTGGAGCCGCCGCCGCAGCCCGCTGCGACCAACAATGCCGTGATGCCCACGAAAGCGACCAGCCTAGAAAGCAAATTCAAACGTACCTTCATGCAACCCCCATTGAATCATTGCCGGAAACACACAATGCTCAAAACAGCGGCGCTGATTTTAGCGATACAGAAGCCGAGGTCAACACACAACCGAGAAAAAACGAAGGAGCCCGATCAGCGACCGGCCGCGCCCAGGAGTTTCTTTGCCAGGCTGGAGACCTGGGGCCGGACGTCGCTGCTCTTGGCGAGGATCCTCCATTGGGGAGGGCCGAGACGCTGAAGCAGGCCCGGCAGCAGATCCACGGGCGTGGCCGGATTCCGGACAAGGCCGATGGCGACCTGACGGGAGGCCATCCAGGTACGGTTGGACGTGATGAGCCGGACCGCATCCTTGGACAGCCCTGGGAGCTTCGCGTATTCCACGACCTCCTCGATGGTAATCTTCGGGTTGCGGAAGACGAACTGGTGGACATTCTTGATGCGGTCCTTGACCAACAGGCCCCGGGTGATGCGATTTCCTGAACGGGCCAGGCGCTGCTTCTCGGATGGCCCCAGGGTCGAGATCTGCTTGTAGATAGCTGACATCTCGGACTCGTTCCCTCTGGGCACGGCCAGCGAATCATCCTCCAGGTTATAAGATTCCGGGGACGCGTGGGATGCGGACGCTTCCGTGTCGCTGTCTGGCACCCCGACATCCGTAATGTGACGATCCAAGGGGGTCTGCTCCTGTGGGGGCAGGTCGAACTCGCCAGCAAGGGACCAGCCCTCGGGGATCCCGCCCTCCGCAGCGTCCTCGGAGCCCGGTCCGGGGGCCACATCCTCAACCAGATCTGCAAAAGGGTCAGACGTCGCTTCGGCCTCCAGGACCTCGTTCGCCTCGTGGATTGTGGTGCGTTCCCCGTTGAACGGGTTCGACTCGTCGGGCGGCTCCGGCGGCTTGTCAGGGTCGGGACCCGCAACAAACACGTCCACCGTGGGTCCGAACCGAGGCAGAGTGGGTTCAGGTTCAGGTTCAGGTTCAGGAGGAGCTGGCGCAACGGGCTCTGCCGGCGCCTCCGCTGTCGCTGCAGCGAGAGATTCAAGGTTTCCCAACTCCATGGGTCCCTCGAACTGCACCAGAAAGCCCGACGCGCCCATGTAGCGGATCACGGTGCCCCAGCGGGTCATCGACGCCCCGTCCGGGAGCAGGATCTCGATCGTCGCGGGGTAGAGAAGCGGCGGCCGTTGTGCCGCGTCCACCGGGCATACCTTCAGGCTCAGGTAGGCATCCAGCGTAGATCTCAGCATGATCGGATCCCGAAGATCCACTTGGTATAACTCGTCATACATGCGCGACCCTCGTGCATGATCTAATGCGAAAAACACCGTTTCGTCAAGCAGGCAACGACGATTTCGCAAACATCGCCTGGCCGAAAAACGGGATTAGGCTTCGCTCCTCGATGCTCGCCAGGACGTTCTCTGACGCGATGAGGAGGCGCTCCAACTCGGCGCGACGCTCCCGAAGTGCGGGATCCGAGGGAATGGGACGGGCCAGCGCTCCCCGGAGCCGCTCAAGAGAGGATTGGTACCAGCCTGTGGTGTCCCCGGTCAGGTCGAGAACCGTGACAGCGCTGAAGCCAGCGCGGCGGAGCACATCTCGAAAGCTCGTCTCATGGGTCAGAAACGACCCCTCCCCTTCGTTGCTCCAGGGGACCGGATAACGAGGTAAGCCACTGGGGCCCGCCAGCCAATCATGCCAGACGAGTCGCCCCTGGGGGGCGAGGTTCTCAGCGCAGGTCCGATAAAGGGCGGACTTGTTCTCGATGTGCATGTCCACGTGCTGGACCATGATCAGATCGAAGCCCTCCCCGCTACGGAATCGGGTAGCGTCGCCGAGGACGTGCTCCACCGGGGGATCCAGGTCGAACCGGGAGGAGAGCGTGGTCGCTGCATCGTGGAGGGGGACCGAACGCTCCAAGGCTGTGACACGGCAGCCATGGTCCCGGGCCAGGAGTCGCGCTGTCCCGCCCAGTCCTGCCCCAAGGTCGAGGACCTGGTCGCCCGCCCGCGGCCTGGTCCACCGAAGAAAGCTCGTGGTAGCCTTGAGACCGCCGGAGTGAAGTTGGTCATGGATCGCCAGGGCCTCGACCGTCGGTCGGGCCGGATCCAGCCCCCGACTGCGGAGCTGGGCGTCGACCCAGGCCAGGTTGCCCCTATGACCCCATGGATCGATGATCACCACGCTACTCAGCCGCCAGGCCTACGATGGTCCCGCGGATCGCGGTGAACGGGAGCCCCACGGATGCGGCGTCCTTCACGCCGTCGCCGTCCGTGTCGATGTCCGACTGGATCATTCCCTGGATCATCTGGATGATCAGGTCCTTGTCCAGGGGGAGTTGGTCCTCGGACACTGCTTCAATCCCGTCGAGGATGGCCTGCTTTGAGATCGCACCGGCCAGGACACCGTCCAGCGTGGCGGGGCTGCCGGCCTCGACGGTGGGAGCCGCGTCAGCATCGCAGATGAGGCAGGGGTCGTGGGGCGCTGCCTCACCGTCGCTGGCGCAGACGCCATCGGCCAGACAGAAGCCCGCTGCCACAGCAAAGACACAGTCGCCCAGACCGTCGCAGGTATCGGTGGTGCAGTCCCGGCCGTCGTCGCAGGTATCAAAGTCATCAACCGGGACGATGTCGCCGGACTCCTCGATTGCGCTGCCGGTGCACGCGGCGAGGAGAACGAAGAGCAACAGAGGCAGCAGAAGTCTTGAGGTCATAGCGCGCCTCCAGGCAGACAAAACGTCGCGAGTATACCGGCCCCGCCACATGCCCATCAAGCGGGACGTGGCCTTCAAGGTGCTCAACCGGGAGTTCCTAAAACACCCGGTCTGCGTGAAGCGCTTCCTTCAGGAGGCCAGCGCGGCCAGCATGCTGTGCAGACGATTCAGCGCCATCGTCCACGACTTCGGGCTGGCCATGGACGGGTCCAATGCCTTGGGAAACGAGGTCCAGTCATCCTCGACATCCAACGACCCGGCGATCCAAAGGCCGTCGACCTGGCGATCGGCCCTGCGCATACCTGCGTCATCCTGGAGGATGGCCGCTTCCGCTGCGTCGGAGAGAACAACTTCGGTCAGCTAGGCCGTTGAGCCATAACCAGGGTTGATGGGACGTTTGTCTCTATGGGGTCGAGCCAGTTGAGGCCGGCCGCATCGGTCCAGGCCCGGATCTCGTGGAGGGTGTAGGTGTCGCCTGCGCGGGTGTTCACCAGCATGTTCAGCGCGAAGAGGACCGGGAAGCGGGGGCCTGTGCGGTCGTCTTCGGGGACAAAGTCCTGGATGACGATGCGACCGCGGGGGCCGAGAGCCGCGGCCGCGCGCACAACGAGGTCAGCATTCTCCGCTGGGTCGTTAATGTGGATGATGTTGGACATGAAGATCAGGTCCCAGCCCTCTCCAAAGCCGTCAACGAGGTAGTCTCCCGGGACAGTGTCCACGCAGTCTGCCATGTCAGCCTCCTGGAGATACCGCCGGGTCAGGGGCAGTACGTCGAGGAGGTCGAAGACCGCGGCCCGAAGGCCATCGCCCCGGCGGACGAACTCCATCGCGTAGGCTCCCGACGCGCCGCCCAAGTCCAGGACCCGACGCACACCGGTGAGGTCTAGGCTACCTACGATCAAGGACGCGCGGCGCATACCGATCGACTGCATGGCCGCGATGAAGTTCTCTCTGTGGGCAGTGCGGGCAGCGCCCTCCCGCCGAGGCTTGACGCTGGTGCCGGCTCGGACAGCGTCGGTGAGGGTGCTCCAAGCGTTCCAGAGGTTAGCCGCGTGGCGCAGACCACCCTGATAGTCGGGCCGTCCTGGAACCAGAAGGTCAGCCGCTGCCGTGTCCAGGACATAGCGGTCTCCGTCCCTGGACAAGATCCCCAGCACCACCAGCGCGTCGAGAAGCCGGGCGATAGAGCGGGGCGCAGCGCGCACGCGGCTCGCTGCAGCGGCCGCGGTATCAGCACCTTCAGAAAGAGCAGAGAAAAGGTCCAACTCCACCGCGGTCAGGAGGACGCGGGAGTCCCAGAACGCGTGCTGAAGTCGCTGGATGGTTTCCGGAAGTTCTTGTTTTCTGGCGGCATGTTTTGGCATACTTTCTCATCCTTTGGTTGAAGCATAAGTGGAGATGCTTCGGCTGATGAATTTATACAACATGGGTGAGGGAGTGGCAACGGGGAGACACCTGGCGTATCAGAGCTATCGCATCCAAATTACTTGACTGGGACGATCGGGCCCACTGGACGGACTCGGGATACCACAGGACGGCAACTACGTTCGTGTGGGG
>CAYOTU010000335.1:0-4549 GCA_964406905.1 uncultured Myxococcales bacterium
CCTAAAAACATGGAGTTATTTTTGCGCCGCTCCTTACATCACTGCTTCAGGCCATGCAGCGCGAAGAGCTGGGCCCCACCTGCGGGATCGGACCAGTCCCGGGCGATCCCGAGGAGGAGGATGGAGGTGGTGATGCCGAGGGGGTCCATGTCGCAGACTCGGGCGTCTACGGTGTAGGGCGCGCCGCCCCCGAAGAAGACCTCCCCGTCGTTGCAGTGCAGGGCCTGGGAGGGGAAGGGCCAGTCCGGTCCCGAGAAGGAGAAGTCCTGGCAGCCCCCGGTGACGAGGACCTTGGTGCCCGGGATCTCCGGTACGTCCGGGGGGGAGCACATCCCCTGGACGTCGGCCCCGCTGAGGTGGTCGAGGCTCCAGGCGAAGGTCTCCAACTCGGGCCAGGCGCAGTCGTCCTGGCAGGCAGGCTCTGCGATGATGCCCCCGGACGCGCCGACGATTTGATGGACCACCCCGGCCACGGTGACATTGTACGGTCCGGGGTTAGGGGCCTCGGCCCAGACCAGCCCTGTGTAGATCCACTGGGGGGCGCCGCATGCGTCGTGCTCCTCGCAGGGGGCCAGGGGGTCCACCGTGCCCCAGAGGGTGATGTCGACGTCGACGCCGTCCTGCTCCACCTCTGCATGGTGGAAGGCCGCGCAGCCTGTCTGTCCATAGATCGCGACGGGGAAGGGGGATCCCGCGCCCACCAGATGCGGTGCGTGGACGCAGAGGGGCGTGAGCTCGACCAGCGATGTGTCGCAGGCCGCCTGGGTGTAAGGCACCGGACCGCACCAGTTGCACGCGACCTCGAAGGTGTCGGTCAGGTAATCATACTCAAGGCCGCAGCCGTTTAAGGGGAGGTTCTCAATGTGGTCCATGCAGCCGTCCATGACCAGCACGTCCGTGCCCTCCTCGCTGGCGTACTCCACCTCGAACCAGCAGGGTCCTACCTCGGTGACGGTGAGCAGGCCCAGCTCGCAGAGGTCGTCCGGCGGCGTCCCGGGGCAGTAGGTCCCCGCGGACATGGAGCAGAGCTCGCAGAAGGGGACGCACTCGGAGCAGCAGCCGTCGTGGTGGAAAATGCAGACATTCCCCATCCCGCAGTCCTCGTCCAAGGCGCAGGTGGCCTCGCAGTCCAGATCCGCGCAGGGGTCGGGGAGATCCGCTGGGTGGGTGTCCGCAGGGTGGGTGTCCCGGAGCGTCGGTGTGTCCGTCGAGACGGTGTCCACGCCCGCGACGTCCCCGCGGATCAGGTCAACGGGCGCGGTGTCGTCACCGGTCGGCGCGTCCAGCGGGATGGGAGACTGCGACGTGGGGCAGCCCGAGATGAAGAGGATGCCTGCCAGGAAGAGGGCGGGTATGGAGTGATGCATTAGGACCTCCGGTCAGGTTGATCGACTCGAGAACAGCGTCCACCGTCGCTGGAATCAGTCCACAATACCGGACTCATGGCCGGGCTGCATCATCTATACCCGGGATTCGCGGGAGTTTCTGAAGAGAGGACGGCGACGGTCCATGTGTCCTGGTGCTGAGAGGGTGTTCCCATATTAACTCCGTAGCGAGGGCAATCGGATCGATATTTAGTGGCAAGTCGAAGGGTTACGAGCCGGTCGAAGTCGGGCTGGTGGCCCGTCGAGGTCGGCTCGTGCCCTGAGGCGAAGTCAATGATGTCGAGACGTTGGCCGCAGTAGGAGGATCATATGGGAACACCCTCTGAGAGATGGGCTTCGGTTCTCCTCCTGCAAACGGAATCCGTGATACAAGGGTGCGTGAGACCCTCTGCAACAAGGAGAATAGGGTTGCTTACGAAACCGCCATCTGACTCGTGGGTGATCCTCGACAGCGCGGAGGTCCCCTCGGATAGCAACATGGTCCACCTGCACAAGCGGGGCCAGGAGTTCTCGATTCGTGTCGGGGACCGGGAGCTGATGGCCAGCGGTGTGCACGGCTCCGAAGACGCGCTGGCGCAAGAGGCCTGCAAGCGCATCGGAGCGCGTTCTGCCCCCCGTCTCCTCATCGGGGGCCTCGGCATGGGATATACCCTCGCAGCCGCGCTCCGGCACCTGGGCTCCGATGCGGTGGTGGTAGTGGCCGAGGTCGTGCCTGCCGTCGTAGCGTGGAACAGCGGCCCTCTGGCACATCTGGCCGGCTCCCCCCTGGAAGACCCGCGGGTCCAGGTCCTCGAGACCGACGTGGCTCTCCTGCTGCGACAAGCGGACAGCCCCTACGACGCTATCCTCCTGGATGTGGACAACGGACCCCGGGCCCTCACCTGCGCCAGCAATAGCTGGCTCTATTCACCGGCGGGACTGGACGTCGCATCGGCCGCACTGACCCCGGGCGGTGTGCTGGCGGTCTGGTCAGCGTGGCCGGACCGGTCGTTCACGTCCCGGCTGAGCCGTGCAGGGTTCCATGTCGAAGAGGTGTCTGTCCGGTCCCGGGGTTCTAAGGGGGGCCGCCGACATAACATCTGGCTGGCAATCAAGAGGAACTGAACGGATAGCGCGTAGGGGGCGGACAGAATGAACAGACAGGGTACGGAGAGTCGAGGCTTGATCTTCTTCGCCTCGCTCTCCATAGTTGGAGAGAGGAGATAGAGATGAACAGAGATCGTTTACCAAGTGCCCACATCCTCGCAGCAGCAGCGCTCCTGGCGATGGCCTGGGGCTGCTCCGGCTCGAACGGCACGGAAGCGGACACGGAACCCGCGGATACCCTGGCCGACACGGTCGGGCAGGACACGGTGCTGGATGTCCCAGCGGATACTCTGCCGGACACGCTGCCGGACATGGCGGAGGACACGCTGCCGGACACTGCGGAGGACACGCTCAAGCCGGATACACCGGAAGACATCCCCCCGGATACAGGGCCCACGGATCCGTTCGGCTTCGACATCCGGATCCCCCAGACGCACACGTTGGAATGCGAAGGCGGCCCCATGGGCCCCCAGACCATGGACCAGATCGACGTGGACTGGGTCTGCACCTTTGACCACAACGGAATCTCGGGCCACGTCTACCTGCAGGCCACGCCGGTGAGCTGCTACGTAATCATGGGCCCCATGCCGGTCTTCGAGGTGGCTGGAGCCTGGATCTCGATTGACGGCGTACTGACAGACCTGGAGAACGGAGGGTATGAGTGGGGCGGAAACCACCACAACGACTGGATTCACTTCGACTACCAGGGCCAGACCTACAAATTCTACCACTCCTCATTCGGCTGGGGATGGCATAAATGCCAGCCCATGGACTGCATCCAGGTCTACAGCCCGGGAATGGGCGATCTGGTTGAGGACGGCTGCACAAAGGACCGGACCCTGCCCGCTGTCTGCGTGCAGGTGGAAGATGACGGGACCTACCCCGAACTCGTGGACAACTTCGAGCCCTGTCCTGGAGACCCCAATTATCAGTGACTTCGGATCTCGCCGTAGACTGGAGTGATCCGCTCGGCGCGGTAGGTGGACCAGTTCGGGGGGGAGCGGAGCTCCCATACCGTGACCTTGTCCATGGTGACCTCCCTGAGCCATGAATCCCGGGCCTCGTTCAACTGGCTGTAGGTAATCAGAGTGTTGCCGTTGGGCAGGCGATCCGCCTCGGAGCGGGCGAAAGCGAAGAGGTCGGGATCGAGGTATTCCCAGGTCACGTGTGCCTCGTTCGGAGTGCCGTCGTCGTGAAAGCTCAGCGCCAACTGGATCACCCGGCTCACCGGACGGAGCTTGACCGGGTCCTCGCCCTTCCTGTCGATCTCGCTCTGGGCCAGGCCGTTGTCAAAGACGAGGATCTCACCGTTGTCCAGGATCTCCGGCGCATGCTGCCGCAGAAAAAGGTCCTCCGGGGCCATGGTGAAGTCCCCACCCCACCCCAGGACCCAGTCGATCTCGCCCGTGTCCCGATCGAGACGGAACATCACGTCCTGGTTCCGCATGCTGATCAGCATCGCCCGCTCACCGGGGAAGGGCTCGATGGTGTTCAAATGGGACCAGCCGTCCGCTGGATCGTAGGGGGTGTAGTGCTCGCAGACCCGCCACTCCCATACCTTCTTCTTGTTCACCATGTCGTAGGACTCCACCGTGTGCTCGGTGGTCGGGCAGCCCACGCCGCTGTTCCCCAGATAGAGGATGTGGTCCTCGTTCCACGGGCTTAAGCGCATGTCGTGGTGGATGCCGAAGGGGGCCTCCCAGAAGGCCTTTCCGTCCCAGCCCAGCAGCCTCGCCGGACCCGCCGCGGCCAGGAGGAGGCCGCCGTCGATCTGCTGGATCTCCGCGCCCGCTCCCGCTTTCAACGAGTCATCGCCGAAGTGGTACCACCGAATGCGGCCCTGGTGGTCCACCACGAAGACCCGCAGGGTGCCGCCCTCCTTCGCGTGACCCAGGGACCAGGCAGTCCAGCCCGGGTACACCTCGGCCTCGGCCAGGAAGGTCCTCTCCAGCGGTGGGAAGTCGTCCGGGACCGGCCCTATGTCCTCGATGATGAGGGTCTCCACGGCCTCCGAGTCCCCCTCCCCCGCGTGGACCTCCAGGGTACAGGTCGCCCCCTCGAACAGGCCCATGACAAAG
>CAYOTU010000336.1:0-4546 GCA_964406905.1 uncultured Myxococcales bacterium
AGGACGTAGCCCACGGCCTCCAGGAGGAGGTGGGGGAAAATGCTAACGAAGGACTTGAGGAAGTACACCACTGTCCCGCCCGCGCCGAGATCAGGCGCGGTCCTGGCGATATAGGGAAAGACCACCCCCCATACCGACGCGTTCCACGCCAGCACCAGGAGCATCCCGCCGTGCCGGTACAGGAGGGAGAAGAGGAAACAGGCCAAGAGCACGAGGACGTTGTGCCCCAGGATCGCGCCGAGATCATCGAAGACCACCGCGGTGATCGACACGACGTCAAAGTCCCCGATCTGGAGCTCGAAGAGGGCCAGGAGACGGGACTCGGGCACAAGGAGGGTGGCCGCTGAATAGGTCAGGAGGACGCCCAGGAAAAAAATCAGAAGGGAGAGCGCCAGGCGGAAATTCGCGTCCGTGGGCCGGCGTTTACCACCCCAGATGTCATCCCGATTTCGGTTGAGGAGCGCCTCCACTGTTCGGTGCTGGGCCAGGGCCACCAGAAAGACGCCGATGAGGCTGGCCTCCGCGGGGAAGAGCACAAAGCCCGCGCCGATTCCAAGGACCGTGCCTACGGTGGCCTGGATAAAGATGTCTCGGTTTCCGAGATCTTTCCGACCGGAGAACCGGTCGAGGAGGTACATCCCGGTGGAGCGCACTGAAGTCTACATTCCCAGGGAGGGAGCAAAGCGACTGGCGAAGAAGGGGGTCGCCTGCACAGCGGAGAGGCTCTCGTTCTCGGGCACGAAGGTCTGAAGGTACTCGCGCATCTCAGCGCCGTGGCGAACGATAAACTTCGTTGCCGTGAACCCGCTGTCCACCTCCGCTGCCTTCTCCTGGAAAGCATCCCATTTGGCCAGGGAGGCCTCGGCCTTCTCGAACTCGATACAGATCTCGAAATCCTCATTCATCTGGCATCCAAAGAACTTGTTGGGGACCGTATCCCGCCAGATGCCCCCGGCGCCGGTCACCTGGAAGGCCAACTCGTTGAAGGCCGACAGCAGCTCTAGAGGATCCGTGTCCCCCTCCTGGAAGTAGTCCGCGTAGGCCGAGAGGTAGGAGTCCTCGTACGCAGCGAGATCGGTCCAGATCTCCTGCTTGACCGTCTTCTTGCCGGACTTCCTGACCTTGCTCCCCGTGGCCTGCCCCGTGGGGCCCGACCCGAGGGCCACGACGAGGATGATAACCGCTGCCAACGAAGCGGCAACCGCACCGCCGATAAGCACCTTCTTCATGGTCTATCCCCTCCCAGGGCAATCCTCTCGGTGATGATTAATGCGCGAAGACCTACGAGCCGTCAAGGAGATCAACAGAACCTTCCATGGTCCTCGCCCGTAGAGAGCCCATCGGTTACACTGGCGGAAACAGCGGTTACACGAAGGAGGACATCATGAGGACAACGATGAAGAGGATGGTCTGCGTGCTGGCGGGGGTGCTGCTCCTGGCGAGCGTGGTGCAGGCGGACGAGCCATTGAGCACGGGCACAATCAAGGGCAAGGTCGTGGAGGCCGGCACCGGCGCGGGCATCGGCGGCGTCACCGTGGTGCTCAAGGGCGCGTCCAAGGTGACCACCACCGGCGGGAACGGCAGCTTCGCCTTCACGGGGGTGAAGGTCGGCAGCTACGCGGTGGTCTGCAGCAAGCCCGGGTACCAGACCCGCGAGGTCGCAGTGAGCGTCAGCGCGGGGAGCACTGCAAACGTCACATGCCGTATGATCGGCATCGTGGTCAAGGTAGCGAAGGAAAAGAAGAAAGAGGAACCGGCCGCAGAGGCAACGCCCCCGGCAAAGCGCCGGATCAAGGGCAGGAAGTCCAAGATGATGATGAGCGGCAGGGCGGCCCCGATGATGGCCCCCCACGGACGCCCCGCGCCCAGCCCCTGTCCCGCGATGAGTTCCGACCGGCCACACGAGGAACACAACACCGAGGCCTACGATCACGTCAAGGAGAACATCTTCGTCTCCACCTTGAAGAATCCCCTCTCCACGTTCTCCATCGACGTGGATACAGCGTCGTACAGCAACATGCGCCGAATCCTGAACGAAAGCCGCCTGCCTCCCAAGGACGCGGTGCGCATCGAGGAGCTGGTCAACTACTTCCACTACGACTACCCCGATGCGAAGGGCAAGCACCCCTTCTCCATCACCACTGAGATCTCCTCAGCCCCCTGGAACCCGAAGCATCGGCTCCTGATGATCGGCCTCCAGGGTAAGAAGGTGGACACCTCCAAGATGCCGAAGAACAACCTGGTCTTCCTCCTGGACGTGTCGGGCTCCATGAACAGCCCCAACAAGCTGCCTCTGCTGAAAAAATCGTTCAAGCTCCTCATCGAGAACATGCGCGCCGATGATCGCATAGCGATCGTTGTCTACGCGGGCGCGGCGGGTCTGGTCCTGCCCTCCACTCCGGGCAAGGAGGCGGACAAAATCATCGCGGCCCTGGACAAGCTCCAGGCCGGGGGCTCCACGGCTGGCGGAGCTGGGATCAAGCTGGCCTACAAGGTAGCGAAGGAGAACTTCATCAAGGACGGAAACAACCGCATCATCCTCGCCACGGACGGCGACTTTAACATCGGCGCGTCCTCGGACGCGGAGATGGTCCGCCTCATCGAAGAGAAGCGGAAGGAGGGCGTCTTCCTCACGGTCCTGGGCCTGGGCCGGGGGAACTACAAGGACGCGAAGATGGAGAAGCTCGCGGACAAGGGCAACGGAAACTACGCGTACATCGACACGATCATGGAGGCCAAGAAAGTCCTGGTCACCGAGATGGGCGCTACCCTCCTGACCATCGCCAAGGACGTGAAGATCCAGATCGAGTTCAACCCGGCCAGGGTCAAGGGCTACCGCCTGGTGGGTTACGAAAACCGGATGCTCCGCAACGAGGACTTCAACGACGACACCAAGGACGCTGGCGAGATGGGCGCGGGGCACTCAGTCACCGCGTTCTACGAGATCGTCCCAGCGGGCTCCGACGAAAAACTCCCGGGCGTGGACGAGCTCAAGTACCAGGACGCCAAGGTCTCCGCAGCGGCGAAGAAAAGCCCCGAGCTGGCCACGATCAAGTTCCGCTACAAGCCGCCCAAGGAGGACAAGAGCAAGCCCATCGTGAAGCCGATCATGGACAAGGGCATCCACTGGAAGAAGACCTCGAAGGACTTCCGCTTCGCGTCCGCGGTGGTGGAGCTGGGTCTCCTGCTGCGCGGCTCCGAGTTCAAGGGCGCCGCGACCTTCGAGTCCCTCATCGCCCGAGCGAAGAACGCCAAGGGCAAGGATCTCCACGGCTACCGCGCTGAGTTCCTGAGGCTCGCTGAGATGGCCGAAGCCCTCTCCAAGAAGTAGCTCAGCGAGACACCTCCCAACCCAGTGCGCACAGGATTCATCCTGTGGTGGGGGCAGGTTTCAACCTGCCCCGGCGGCGGCATTAATGCCGCCGAGACCACGGCCTGAAGGCCGTTCGCACTTGAGAAGAAACACCCTAGAAATCAGTCCCAGCACTACGCTCCAGCCGCTCAACCCAATCCCAACATCGCTCAGTGCCTGACAGCAGGACAGCATAGGGATCCGGGAAGGCTGCCGGATCCGGAAGACCAGCGTTCGGGGGCAGGTCCAGGAGCAGGTACTCCCCTTCCCATAGCGATAATTCCCTTCCCCGCAGGGCTGCGTTCTCAAGCCCGCTGCCTGACAGCCAGATCACCTCGGCCATGCCCCGGATGGTGTCGAGCCAGTCCTCGGAGAGACGGGCCCCGTCTTCCACGCGGAGGACTGCGCCGACGCGACGCTCCGGGCGATGGCCCGCTTCCAGGAGGCCTTCGAGGTAGCGCGACGGTCGATCCTCGTCCAGCACGTCGTCCAACGCGAAGAGCGGGTCCAGGGGCGCGCCCGGAGGGAGGTCCAGCGCTACATAGAGCCCCACGAAGGGGTTGGCTGCGAGGAGCCGCCGGATCGCGGCGACGATGCAGGCCGTGTCCCGGGCAGGGTGCGGGGTGCGGATCCATAATGCAACCCAGCTCCCCGCGCCGCGAAAGGCCTCCCGGTCCATGTCAGATGCCGCGCCCGCGCTGCCCAGGTCCCAGGAGTACTGGAGGACGGCGTCCGAGTCTGGATACCTCAGACGGCTCGCCGCCACAGGCCCCGGGGCCGTGAGTAAAGGCCCCGGCAGGGTGGTCAGGGCCTCCCCCGTGGCGTCTTCCACCCGCTCCATGGCCTCGGAGAGGTCGTGCGCTGGCCAGGTCGGGGTCTCCAGGATCCGGTAGGGCGGCCGCTCCTCCCAGATCACGCCCGACGCAGACGCGCGGCTGCGAAGGGGCGTCCCGGGCAGAACCTGGGTGCGAAACACTTGCAGGTTCCCGATGACGCCGTGCTCTGCGAGGTAGTCCAGGGTGCGGTCCAGGCCCTCGGGGCTGTCCCCGGGGAGGCCCAGCATCAGATCCACCTTGGCCCGGATCCCCGCATCGGCCAGGGCCTTCAGCCCGGCCGCGAAGCCTGTGGGTGAGAGACGTCGGCCCATACCCTTGAGGGCCGCTGTGGTCAGGGTCTGGAGTCCCGTCTCCACCA
>CAYOTU010000337.1:0-4539 GCA_964406905.1 uncultured Myxococcales bacterium
CGCAGCGCCGGACGACGAGGGCCAGCCGCAGCCGGTGAAAAGGGCGAAACACGAGACAGTACTACCATCCAGGAACCTCTGTTTTTTTCACCAACCGCGCTTCCCCGGCGCGGCTCACCAACGAATAACAAAGGGTGAGCCCTGATGAGCATTCCACACAATGGAGGTGAGACGATGTCGAAGATGACGAGACGAGCGATTTTTGCCCTGTGGTTCCTCGCCGCGGCCTGCGGGTCCGGAGAGGTCAGCGAGACAGAGGATGTCCAGTTCGGCTCCACGGTGTCGGATGCTTGGATATGGGAGGGCGACTACGCGGCCTCAGAAGATCCCGGGGACGACGCCAAGTGGGGAGACACGAATGCTCCCGTGGAGGTCGGCGGCTTTGGCTGGCCCTGCGAGGACGGTGGGGACTGCCTCTCAGGGTTCTGCGTTCCCGAGGTGGACGGCGAGGGATCCTTTTGCACGGTCGATTGCGTCGAGGACTGCCCCGAGGATACCACCTGCCGTTTGGCCCCGCAGACCCTGCCGGATCCGATCTACATCTGTCTCCCCGCGTACCCGGCCCCCTGGTGCCGACCTTGCCGGGAGACCGGGGATTGCGCAGACCTCTGGGCCGACGAGGTCCTGGATTGCCACATGGTCTCCCCGGCAGAGGGCTCCTTCTGTACCCGGATTTGCGGCGAAGACGGCGGCTGCCCTCAGGGTTTTGCCTGTCAGGAGGGACGCTGCCGGCCCCCCGAGGGGTGTACCTGTCTGGAGGGCCTTGACGCGTTCGGCTGGGAGACCGACTGCGTCAAGGCCGGTGCGGTCGGTGAATGCGGCGGCGTCCGAGTCTGCCTGGAGGACGGCATGAGCCCCTGCTCTGCAAAGCAGCCCCTCCCGGAGATTTGCAATGGCCTGGACGACGACTGCGACGGGGTCGTGGACCCGGAGGGTACGAACGGCTGCGACACCTGGTGGCAGGACGGGGACGGCGACGGCGCGGGCGGCGAGATCACCGCTTGCCTCTGCGCCGGCATCCCCGACTTCACGCAGGTCTCTGGTGATTGCGACGATGGGAACCCTGCTGTTTCACCTGCGGCTACCGAGATCTGCAATGGCCTGGACGACGACTGCGACGGAGTGGTGGACGAGCCGTCGGCCGTGGGCTGCGTGACCGCGTGGCTCGACGGAGACGGCGATGGCTGGGGTGGGCCTGAAGAGGCCTGCCTCTGTGGACCGACCACGTCCTACGTGCTCCATGGCGGCGACTGTGATGATCAGCGCGCTGACGTGTATCCCGGCGCGCCGGAGGTCTGTGACGGTGTGGATCAGGACTGCGATGGCGTAGAGGGCGACGCCTGCGATTTGGATGCGGACGGTTGGTGCGAGGGCACGGCACCCACCCCCGGTTGCATCCCGGGTACCATCAACTACGGCCTTTGTCTTTCTGTAGCGGCGAACAAGATGCTGGTCTGGTGTCCATCGGGCTTCGGGGATTGCGATGACGACGACCCCTCGGTCTTCCCGGGCGCGGATGAGATCTGCGATCAGAAGGACAACGACTGCGACGGGGAGGTGGACGAGAGCATGGACGTAGACGGAGACGGCTGGTGCGCGGTCGGCGCGGCTGCGTGCTGTCCCCTGGGGGGCGGGGACTGTGACGATCTCGCCGCATGGATCCATCCGGGTGCGGAGGATCTCCCGGACCCGACGCTGGAGGACTCGAATTGCGACGGCCTGGACGGGGACATCAGCGACGCGATCTTCGTTCACGCGGACTACGGGCATGACTATCTGCCCGGCAGCCTCGCCCTCCCCAAGGCGACGATACAGGCAGCGATCGGTGAGGCAGCGTACCAGGGCCGCAGCCAGGTCCTCGTGGCTGACGCTGTCTACCTGGAGTCACTGTCCCTGGTCGAAGGGGTCGGCGTCTACGGACGCTACACCACCGGCGGTGGGTGGCATCGTCACGCGGTCGGGCTGCACCGCGCACCGGTCATGTCGCCGGACGCGATCGCTGTGAACGCCATTGGTCTGGAAGCGTCCACCGCGCTGGTCGGCCTGGCGATCCAGGCAGCGGACACGGACCCCGATGAAGGGGCCAGCATAGCGGTCTTTGCTGACGACAGCCCTGGGCTCTTCCTTCGTGATCTGTCCCTGGTCACCGGGAACGCGGGTGACGGGTACGACGGCGGTGACGGGGGGCACGGCGATTCAGGGGCTGACGGTGAGAACGGGCACAAGGGCTGCAATGTGCCCGGGTGCATCTGGGGCGGCACCTGCAACTCCGCGTACCCCTGGGGCGGCGGGGAGCAGTTCCTGTGCAGCGTTGGTAGTTGTGCCTGCGGCGGGATGGGCCAGAACTACGTGACCTTCACCCAACCTGAGGTCTCGGGGTTGCCCTATCCCTGGCTTCAGAGTCAGGGAGGACAGCACTCCTGCTGGTACAGGAGCCACGGTCCGGGAAAAGGCGGCGAGGGCGGCGCCAAGGGTGTCAGCGGCCACAAGACCGGCTTCGATGGTCAGAACGGCGCCTTGGGGCAGGATGGCCCGGCAGGAGCCGCTGCATCGTTCGGCCATATGGTGAGCTATGGCTGGAGCAGCAGCAGCGGCGGTGCGGGCTGGCCTGGCACCCGTGGCAAAGGCGGCGGCGGCGGCGGCAAGGGAAGGAATTCGGATCAGGGCGGGCTTGACTGCAACACCCTGGGTGGCGAGGGCGGCGGCGGCGGTGAGGGGGGCTTTGCAGGTTCGAGCGGCCTCGGTGCGATCAGCGGCCGGTCGGTCATCGGGATCCTCTTGCGGGACGCACCGATCTTGATTGAGGACTGCGTGGTCCACCTGGGCGTCGCGGGCGGTGGCGGCCACGGCGGCCACAGCGGCGAAGGGGGCCAAGGTGGCGAAGGTGGAAAGGGCGGCAACGGGTACAAGAACTCCGGCGCGGGTGGCAACGGTGGCGACGGCGGCCGCGGGGGACACGGCGGCGGCGGCGCCGGTGGCCGAGGCGGTCACGCTATCGGTGTCCTCTATAACTGCGACGCGAGCCCTCAGATCGACGACCTGTCAGTCCAGGGGGGTGTCGCAGGTCAGGGTGGTCAAGGCGGTGCGTCCAGCGGCAACCCAGGTCCGGGTGGCCAGGACGGCATCAAGGCCCACGCTCACTGTATAGATTGATTGAAGCCTACCGGATCAATGTCTTCATCTCTGACGTTGTATTCAGGACCTTATTGACGCTATCAATAGCGTTCATCATCGCCTCGACGCTTTTGATCTTTTCCTCGTCGATCTGTTCGAGGGCCTCGTTTGTCCGCCGGAGGCGCAGGCTCAGGTCCCGTAGGATCACGTCCAGGAGCTTGTAAGCGAACAGGCTATGGGATTCGAAGAGGCGCTCGAAGTCGGCTCGATCCATTTCCAACGCGACCACCTCGGTGACCGCCTCGGACGAGGCTATACGGCGGGCTCCGTCAATGATGGAGATCTGGCCCAGCATGGTTCCGGGGCCCTGGGTGGCGAGGCACTTGCGTACACCCGGGGTGGGCTCCCGGACCAGATCCACGGTGCCCGAGACGATGATGTAGAGGCCTGCACCCGGGAAGCCCTCCCGGCAGATCCTGGCGGCTGCAGGAAACTTCCTGATCCGAAAGACGATGGCCAGCATCTCCAGTTCGTCGTCAGAGAAGCTCTCGAAGAGGCGCAGGGAGCGCATCATATCCATGACTTCGGTCGTCATCAGCTTCCTCTCAGGCGATTGAACATGTCCCGGCGGGCCTCGGGGGTGTCCTGGTCCGGCTGTGTGGTCAGGATATCGCCGGTCATCCTGTCGATCGTCCGGATTCGTTTACAGAGCACCGGTGCAAGCTGCCGCAGGATCTTGAAAGCCGCCGGCCGCCACTCAGTGCGCAGCTCGTTGAAGCGGTCCAGGTCGATCTGGTAGAGGACCGAGTTGGTCAGGGTGACCACCGACGCGGAGCGCGGGTAGCGGTCGATGAGGGCCATCTCCCCGAAGACCTCTCCTGCTCCGAGGGTAGCCAGTGTCTTTCGCTCCCCGGGCTTGATCTCCTTGAGGACCCGTACCCGTCCAGAGACGATGATGTACATCGAGTTGCCCAACTCCCCCTCACGGATCACCGTAGCGTCCCGGTTCACCTTCAGGAGCCGGGAGATCGACAGGATCTCTTCCAGCTCGGACGAGGTGAGGGGACGGAGGATCGGCACTGCGGCCATGATTTTCCGGTGCAGGCTGTCCTTCATTGGAAGCTTCCTCCGATTGAATGACGTCGCACAATTTATAAACCGTGCGCAACGACTTGTCGAGCCTCTATAATGCACGCGACGTGGGATGACGAGGTAGACCATGCGCGCGCAGAGGCTCATCTTTATCGTTTCGGCTCTGGTAATGGCAGCCGGGGGCTGCCGAGACCGTGCAGCAGATCCCGATCCCAGCCGGGAGCCTGCGACCGTGGCTCCGACCGATCCCAGCCGGGAGCCTGCGACCGTGGACATCACCGATCCCAGCCGGGAGCCTGCGACCGTGGCTCCGACCGATCCCAGCCGGGAGCC
>CAYOTU010000338.1:0-4526 GCA_964406905.1 uncultured Myxococcales bacterium
AAAACGCCGGAGGCCGCATGAAATAAGGCCCCGCTTGGATCCGCATCCAGTGGGCGAGGGGGGAAGAGTACAGAGGGCCAGTGACGTTGATTGCTGGCGCTGCCTGTCGGTAGACAAATGGGTAGCTCCTTATAGCCCTGTGTCGCGTGGTTGCAAACCATGTGAAAGCGACCGATCATAGCCTCGGATAACCCCTGGAGGCCTCCATGCGTCTGCCCCTCCTCGTCTTCGTACTCCTCAGTCTCGCACTAGCGCCCGCACCCGCGGCCCAAGCCGACGACACAACTGCCTTCGTCGGCGCCACCCTCGTCGACGGCACGGGCGGACCGCCCGTGCCTGCTTCGGTTGTGCTTGTGGAGGGAGACAGGATTATCGCAGCGGGTCCTTTCGGCGCTGTACCGATCCCCCTCGACGCGGCTATCGTGAACGTCGCGGGCAAATGGCTGACCCCGGGGCTGGTGGACTCGCATATGCATTTCTTCCAGTCCGGAGGCCTCTACGCCCGCCCCGATATAGTGGACCTGCGGAGCCTGCGGTCCTACGAGTCTGAGGCGACCTGGGTGATGAACCACTGGGAGGACGTGTTTCGCCGCTACGTGGCCAGCGGCGTGACCGCGGTGGTGGACGTGGGCGGTCCCTTCTCTAACTTTGTTGTCCGCGCTTTCGGGCGCCAGGTGGACGTGGCCCCGCGCATCGCTGTGGCCGGGCCCCTCGTCTCCACGGTCTCACGGCCGCAGATGGACATCGGGGATCCTCCCATCATCAAGGTGGAGAGTGCGGAAGAGGCCCGGGCCCTTGTGCGGAAGCAACTCGCGCAGAAGCCTGATCTGGTAAAGATCTGGTACATCGTGCCCAAAGACGGCGGTCCCCGGGATAACCAGCAACTAGCCAAAGCCATCATCGATACGGCCCACGCAGGGGGCGTGCGCGTGGCTGTGCATGCTACGCAGCTCGAGGCGGCCCGCGCAGTCGTTGAGGTCGGCGCTGACATCCTGGTCCACAGCGTTGACGACGCTCCTGTTGACGAGGCCTTCATCGCGCTGCTCAAGGAGAAGGGCACCATCCTCACCACCACCCTCACGGTCTACGAGGGCTACGCTGAGGTGCTCACCGGGGCAGCGCGCGTCATCGACGTCGAGGCTGCGCGCATGAGCCCCGCTGTGCGCAACACCTGGGACGAGCTGGCCGCGGCCCCCCCGGGGACCATCGACCCAGCGGCGATGCAGGCTCGCAAAGACAAGATGCTGTCACGCATCCCGACAATGCAGGCGAATCTCAAGACTCTCTGGGACGCGGGGGTGATCGTGAGCGCGGGGACCGACGCGGGCAACATCGGGACCCCCCACGGCCCGGCCCTCCATCGGGAACTCGAACTCATGGCCGAAGCCGGGCTCACCCCCGGTCAGGTTCTGGTGGCCGCCACACGCAACGCGGCCAGGGTCTTCGCGCAGAAGCCTGACTTCGGCACAATCGTCCCGGGCAACCGCGCTGACCTCCTGATCCTGGACGCGGACCCCCTGGCGGACGTGCGCGCACTGCGCGCGATCCACCGCGTCGTCCTGGGAGGACGTATCCTGGTCCCCGACGAAGTCGCACCCCAGGATCCGGCCACGTTATTTCAGCGAATGCATGCAGCGCTAGAAGCCCGGGATCCGGACGCGTTCATGGCCCTCTTCTCCCCGGGCTATCGACAGTTTTCTCTAGACGACGGCAAGAGTCGAGACCTCGCTGACCTCCGAAAGGACCACGCGGCCGTTTTCGGGGTTGAGACGCAAGCGCGCCTCGTCACCGGAGACTTCGTCGTAGAGGCTACGGATTCTCTCCTCATCGGCCAGGTCAGCGGAGGGCTGATCGAGCGGGTCTGGACAGCGAAGGCCCCGGCTTTTGATGGGGCCGAGGCCGTGGTTCAGGCTCAGGTGGACGCGTACAACGCGCGCAACATCGACGCGTTCGCCGCGCTCTACGCGGAGGACCTCCGCGTCCATCGGCTCCCCGAAGGAGACGTGCTCATAGAGGGGCGGTCCGCGCTTCGGGAGCGGTACGCGTCGTTCTTTGAGAAGAGCCCGGACTTGAATTGTACCGTGGTCCGTCGCATGGTCGTCGGGCCGTGGGTCGTGGATCGTGAGGTGGTCACCGGTGCGCGGGCAGGGCCGCCCTTACGCGCGGTGGCTGTGTACAAGATCCGTGATGGCCTCATCCAGAAGATCTGGTTTCTTCCGAAGGAGCAGTAGTGAAGAGGGCGAATAACAAATCCGAGCATCTGGTCCCCATGGGAAACGAGCTGCGTCTCTTCCTGGCCAGCTTCCTCGTGCTCTTCCTGGAGCTGGCCGTCCTGCGCTGGACAGCGGCCCACGTCATGCACCTGGGCTACTTCTCCAACCTGGCCCTCCTGGGTTGCTTCCTCGGCATAGGTCTGGGCCTCGTGGCCGCGCGGCGGGAGAACCTGCACCTGATTGACGCGTTTCCGCTGATCCTGTCCGGGGCCGTGGGCCTGATCCTCCTCATCCAGGTCCAGGTCGTGGTAAACGCTACCAGCGAGATCCACTTCACCAACCCCGATGGTGCGGGAATACAAGTGCCCATGGCAGTCCTGGTGCCCATGGTCTTTGTGTTGATCGCGGCGATGCACATGGGACCCGCCCAGGAGATGGGCCGCCTCCTGCGGCGCGGCGCGCCCCTGCGGGCGTACACGGTGAATATTCTCGGCAGCCTCGCGGGGATCGCTGCCTTTGCTGCCACCTCTGCGTTGGGCCTGGGCGCGGCCGTCTGGTTTGCCGTGGTCGCCATCCTCTACGTCGCCATAGCCCGGGCAGGGCGGACCTGGCTGGTTTTGGCGGTCTTCATCCCGCCGACCCTCTGCGGGATCGCGGACATGGACGCTGTCTGGTCCCCCTACTACCGCATCCAGGTCTACGAGATGGAGGAGAAGGGGCAGGACGAAGCGACCCTCTTCCGCCTGGACGTGAACCGGATCCTTCACCAGATGATCGGTGACATCCGGGAGCGGGAGCCTTTCTACGACTTCCCCTACCAGGCCCTGGCCGCGTCAACGGACGAGCGGCCCGAGGTCCTGATCATCGGTGCGGGAACCGGCACCGACACAGCGTTCGCGCTGCGCAGGGATGTGGCCAGCGTGGACGCGGTCGAGATCGATCCCGAGATCCTGCGGCTGGGGTACGACCTGCATCCGAACCGGCCCTACCAGGACCCCAGGGTGACCACCCACGCCACGGACGGCCGGGTCTTCATGAAGAACAGTGACCGGAAATACGACCTGGTGATCTTCGGGCTCCCCGACTCCCTCGGGCTGGTCAGCTCCATGGCCTCGGTGCGCCTGGAGAGCTTCCTCTTCACCCTCGAATCCCTCCGTGAGGCCCGGACCCTTGTTAAAAAAGGGGGCCTCTTCGTCATGTACAACTACTACCGTCATGACTGGTTGGTGCGGCGTTTGGCAGAGATGCTCCTGGAGGTATGGGACGAAAAACCCCGGGTCCTCATGCGGCCCGAATTCAACATGACCGCGGTCCTCTTCGCAGGGCCGGCCGCTGCCGCTATCCCCGACGATCTGGGGTCAGCTTGGGGCTTCCGCTGGGCCGACCCCGACCAGCTCCGCCGGGGGGTGACCCTCCCAACGGACGACTGGCCCTTCCTCTACCTCAAGGCCCCGGGAATTCCGCTCCACTACCTCTGGATCCTCGCTACGGTCCTGGCCTTCAGCGTTCTGGGGATAGCGCTCTTGCGCCCTCGGGGTGTGGGCGCGGCCGGAAAGGGCCTCCTTCGGGGGCACTGGCATCTCTTCTTCTGCGGAGCCGCGTTCATGCTCCTGGAGACGGCCAGCGTGGTGCGGGCAGCGCTCTTCCTGGGGGCCACCTGGTCCACAAACGCGTTCACCTTCTTCGGGATCCTCACGCTGGTGCTCCTGGCCAACCTGCTGGTGATGCGCCTTCGGTTGCGGCTGGCCTGGCCCTGGGCAGCCGCGCTCGTCGTGTCCCTCGGGGTCGCGTTCCTCGTGCCCCTGGACGCGGTGCTCGGCCTGCCCCCGGTGGCGCGAGCCATGGCCGCGGCCGCGCTGATGCTCTCGCCGGTGCTCTTCGCCAACGTGCTCTTTGCCCGGTTCTTCCGGGAGGAGGAGGGCACCGCTGACCTCGGGTTGGCGGCAAATATTCTGGGGACGATGCTCGGCGGAGTCCTGGAGTACCTTTCAATGGTCGCGGGCTACCAGGCCCTCTACTTGGTGGCCGCGGGGCTCTACGCTGCTGCAATCTTCGCTTGGTGGCGCCTGGAGCACGGACGTAGACAAGAGAAAACCGAAGGGGTGACGTGATGCGATGGATGCTTGTGCTGTTGATGGTGCCGGGACTGAGCGGCTGCGACGAGGGACGCGACGGGACGCCAGCACAGGATACGATCTCGGAGGTGGCAGCGGACACGGCTCCCGACGTCAAGACCCCGCTCATCTGGGAGAGTAACTTCGACCCTGATCTGGAGCTGCGGGACGGCGTCTGGATCCTGCGCCTCAAGGGCAG
>CAYOTU010000339.1:0-4517 GCA_964406905.1 uncultured Myxococcales bacterium
AGTGCGGCACCTGTGCCGGGGAACTGGATGCCTGCGTTGATGGCCTCTGCGTCTGCCAGCCGGACTGCGCAGCGGGCGCGTGTGGAGACGACGGCTGTGGGGGCGAATGCCCGGCCTGTCCTTTGAACCAGGTCTGCGTGAATGGCGGCTGCGTCTGTTCCTGGGAGGCGTGCGCCGAGGCCTGCTGCGCGGAGGGGATAGTCTGCTTCGAGGACGCGTGCTGCCTGCCCCAATGCGCGGGTATGGAGTGCGGGGACGACCTCTGCGGGGGCGTCTGCGGCATCTGTCCGGATGCCGCACCGATTTGCAACAACGGGATCTGCGCGCTCGAGTGCATCCCGGACTGCGAGGGCAAGGAGTGCGGCCCAGACGGCTGCGAAGGGTCTTGCGGAGAGTGCCCGGGGGGGACCTGCATAGACGCTACCTGCTGCTTCCCCGACTGTGCGGGGAAGGACTGCGGGGCCGACGGCTGCGGTGGGGACTGCGGACAATGCGGGCCCGACGCGGTTTGTACGGGCCAGGGGATCTGCTGCACGCCGGACTGCGGGGCCGCTGTTTGCGGCGGAGACGGCTGCGGGGGCTCCTGCGGGATCTGCCCTGAAACGCAAGTCTGCGAAGGGGGCGTCTGCGTCTTGGACCCGAGCTACGTGGGCTGCAGCGACATGACGCGCGAGGGCTTCCTATCCCTCGGCAACTTCCCGCTGATCGCCGCGTGTGGTGGCGCATGGGATGTGCCGGGGATCCACAATGTGACGCCCGCATGCAACCGGGAGGCGGGCAACACGGGCCTCAACATGGACGGGATCGGCTGTAATGTTACAGACCTCTGTGCGGAGGGCTGGCACGTCTGCCTGGGCAAGGACGACGTGCTCTACCGAAGCCCAAGTGGCTGTGACCACATCATGGACGGGGCACAGAGCCCCGCGTTCTTCCTCACGCGGACCTCGTCCACGGGCGCGTTCAACTGCTCGCCGGACACCATCGGCTCCCCTACATCGGTTAACGACATCTTCGGCTGCGGGGATCTGGGCTGCCCCGCGACCCAGAGTACATGCTACCCCCTCCAGAAGGGCTCCCACGATGGCTGCAAGTCCCTGAAGAACAAGCCTACTTCGTCGTGCCAATGCTGGTTCAAGGGAGACCTCCCACCGGACAACTCCGCCTACGACCCGGGGAACTTCACTGACGTGCTCTGTACGCCCAGCAGCGGGGGCTGCGGCTGGTGCTCGCCCCTGGACTACTTCAACGTTCTCCTCGGGGTTTACCATCCGGATGCGTGGGACTGCGGCTCCGCGGGGAGCACCGAGGCCAACAACGTCGTGAAGACCTACCCGGAGCAGCAGGGCGGCGTGCTCTGTTGCAATGATCAATGCGCGACCGACCAGGACTGCCCCAACGGCCAGACTTGCATTATGTCCACCTGTCAGAATCCATAGCCATCTTCAACTCCAAAAATCTTCACAGATGAGTCAAGTTTTCCCTGGTGGTCAGCGTCCGAGACGGTCGTCGAACTCCCGGTTCTGATTGGATTTTTGGGTAAATTCATGGCGTGGGCCGAAGGGTGACGCCGCGGTGGGCGAGGGCGTGGCGGTCGATGGTGAGGTCGGGGGGCAAGCGAAGCGGTCTCGGGATGTGAGTCGCACTTTATGTGCGTCGAACAGCCACGCTGTTCCCCGGCCCACCAGCGGCCGCCACGCCCCGTCCACCGCAAGGAACCCTGAGGTCCAGGCCTTACTTCCCGATGGCGCGTAGGTCCTTCACCGTGGTGGTGAATGGGGTGCGGTCGTCGAAGAAGACCTTCACCTTGTCCCCTTCGGGCATGCCGGTCACCGTGGCCGGGTAGAGCTTGTTGTTGGACCACTTGGCCATCACCCGAAGTCCGGGCTTCACGTCTGCTGCCGCAACCGGCTTGTCCACTGCAATCAGTGAAGCATGGAAGCAGCCCTTGTCGCCGTCATCGAACTGGACGTGTAGCCCGTAGTCACATGTCTTGTCCACCTTGCCGTGGTACCAGGCATTGGGTTTCCACTGGGCCCAGGCCGTGTCCCCGACTTTGGGCTGTGCAGCCATGGCGAAAGACGAGAACGCCAACAGAAACAGAGCAGTCGTCAAGATCTTCATTCGATCTACCTCCTCAATAGGTTGATGAGAACTACGCCGCTATCCGGCGCCGACGACGCCAGGATATTCGCTTCAGGGATCGAGTTGCAAGGAAATTACTGCGCTGTCCAGGTGACCGCGCCGAACTGCGCGTCGAGAGACTCCTGGTCGAGGAGCCATGCGTGGGACGCGTCACCCTTCAGGTGGATGTCCAGAAATACCGTGGTGAGCGCGTTAACGATGGGGAAGGTCCCGTCAGCTCCCCGCATCTTTTCCACGCCGCAGAAGTCGTCGAGGGCTGCGGCCGCGATAGGGATGTCGCAGATGTTGGTGAAGCTAAGGTGCGCAGCGTCCGCTATCACAGCCTCAGCCTTGGGCGGTGGGAGGGCCTCGTAGATTGGGTGGATCTCGATGTCCATCGGGGTCGTTTCGTCCCGGGAGCCGCCGAAAACCAGCGTCGGAACCGAGATCCCGGCAAGGCCCTGCGCGCCGAAGGCCGCGCTTCCCCCTGGGCAGAGCGCTAAAGCAGCGTCCAGATGGGGCAACGGCGGATCCAGGGCCACGACCTCGCCTGCTGGCCAGAACGGGATGTAGGGGCAGAAAATGTCAGCGGCAGTGCCTTCGTCGCAGGCGATCTGCGCAGCGTCCACGTCTACCGTTCCACCGGCAGCCACCAGCGCTGTGTAGCCGCCGAAGCTATGCCCCGCTACGGCCACGTACTCGGGGTCAGCGAGCCCGGACAGGAGATGACCCGAGGTGGCGGAGAGAGCGGCCACCTCCTCATAGGCGAAGCGCAGGTCATAAGGGCGCTCCAGGGCCACCGCAGCGACCTCGTCGTCGTCCGCACTTGCGTCCTTGATCATGTTGCCTTCGTGGTCCATCGCGGCCACCACATAGCCGTGGCTGGCCAGATGCTCCATGAGGGTCACGGACTGCTCGGCGATTCCGTTGAACCCATGGGAGAAGAGGACCATGGGGTAGGGCGCTGCCGACAGGTCCGAGGGTGCGTCCACAAAGGCCGTACCCTCGACGAAGAGCAGGTACACAGCAGTCTCCTGCCCGTCTGGCGCAGCCGGGTACCACACCACCGTGCGTACCTCCCGATCCCGAACCGAGTCATGGAGGTCCAATTCAGTGATCCCGACGGGGAAAGGCCCCGGCGCAGCGGGATCCCAGAGGTCGGGGGTGACGTCGACACGCGCCGCGTCGTCGAGGCCATCACGTCCTCCCCCATCCGTGATGTCGGGCAGCGCAGTCGATACGTCACAAACTCCAGGGCCGTCCGCGTCGCTGCAGCCGGCGAGACAAAGGAGCGCGCAACAGATGACCGCTGAAGTCATCAGACGCCAGGGATGAACGCAGTGGAAACGTAGGTATCTGGACATGGTCCAAGCGTGGAGGAAATGGGCAAGCCAGTCAAGGACCGCGAGCCGGACGGCCAGGTGGGGGGAAAGGCCTGGTTTCGCAGCGGGTTGTCTCGTATACTTCCAGAGGATACCGGATGGAGGGACACCATGCGCCATAGACACCAGGGGATGCTGCTGCTCGCTCTGCTGCTCGTTCTCCCGCAGGGCGCTGCGGCCCATGAGACACCGGACCTGACCCGTATCGAGGTCCACTCTCCCACCTATGACTCTGGAGGCCGGCGGATTCGGGACGACATGAAGCGTTTCGACGCGGAGGGGTTCCTGGTCGGGACCGTTTCCTCTTCCTGGGTCTACGATCGAGCGGGCCGCATTCAGACCAGCGAAACTGTCACAATGGACGCGGACGGCGTGCCCACCCACGCATGGAACAGCACATGGGACTATGCGGTGGAGGGGGCGATAAAGGTCGTCCACCGCACACGGACCGACGGCGCAGGGCAGGTGTTGGAGCGGGAGCGGGAAAAGTGGACGCGGGATCCCGGCGCGCGGATCACTATCGTCGAGACCGAAGTCAACGATGACGACGGGGTCCTCCAGCGGACCCGCTACCAGGTGATCGAGGACGGCCCGGACGGACTCCTCATCGGGCGCGATGTCTCTGTCTTTGACGCGACTGGGGCCCAGTCATTTCGACGGCTCGAGCGCTGGTTCCGCATCGGCAATCAGGTCTCCGTCGTGGAGCGCTGGGCCTTTAATACGCAAGACGAGCCCATCCGCCACGAGGTCGCCGACTGGAGTCGCGACGAGAAGGGATTGCTCGTGGCCGTCGATACTGGGATCTTCGACGGTGAGGAGAACCTGACCGGCTTCACCCACGAGGTCCGCGCCTTCCACCCCCGCACCAGACGACAGACCAACCGGACACTCACCTGGACCGACGCAGACGATCTCCCTCTCCGGCGGATGACCGAAGAGATCGCGTATAACGAGGACGGTCGGGTTATGACCCGCCGCGTGCGCTGGGAGCATTGGGATCTCGACGACTGACCG
>CAYOTU010000340.1:0-4491 GCA_964406905.1 uncultured Myxococcales bacterium
GACGTCCGCCAGCGGGTTCTCGTGGAGGGCGAGAGGTACTACGGGCAGGCCGACGTCATGGACCGGGACTACTACGCGGCCTACATGCCCCTGGTGGACTTTCGCGGACGCAGGATCGGGATCCTTGGGGTCGGCGCGGAGCGGGACATCTTCGTGGACATGCAGAACCGCACCGTGACCCTCTTCTCCAGCCTCATCGCCGCGGGGATGATCTTCGGATTCATCATGACCTACGCGTTCTCCGGCTGGCTGGTGCGGCCCATCGGAGAGCTGGCCAAGGGCATGGACCGGGTCGCGGGCGGGGACTTCAACTACAAGGTCCGGTTTCGCGCTGCGGACGAGTTGGGCGCGCTGGCTCGGGCCTTCAACCATATGATTCGTAACGTAAAGGAGCGGGACATCCGCCTGCGGGAGATGACCGACGAGCGTTTCTCCCAGATGGAGAAGCAGGTCTCCATCGGGCGCCTCGCCGCTGGGGTGGCCCACGAGGTCAACAACCCCCTCACGTCGATCCTGAGCCTGTCCATGATGATGCGCAAACACATGGACTCCGATGATCCACGTGCCGAGGACCTGGACATCATCGTCGAGGAGACCAATCGGTGCCGGGAGATCGTTCGTAGCCTCCTGGACTTCGCCCGGGAGCGTCCGGTGGTGATGCGGGTGATGGATATCCACGAGGTCCTCCGGGAGACCCTGGTCCTGACGAAGCGGTACCCCAGCATGAAGCAGGTAGTTATCTCCCTGGAGCCATCGGGGGAGGACCTCCTCGTGAGCTGTGATCCGAAGCAGCTCCAGCAGGTCTTCACCAACGTGATCATCAACGCGGCCGAGGCCATGGAGGAGGGGGGCGGTACGATTCGAATAAGCGTTGATGAGGACTCGAGCGGTGGCTACGCGGTCGTCCAGGTGCGGGACGACGGCAAGGGAATGAACGAGGAGCAGATCGCCCGGGTCTTCGAGCCCTTTTACACAACCAAGGGTTCGCGCAAGGGGACGGGCCTGGGTATGTCCGTCTCCCTGGGCATCGTGCGGAAGCACCAGGGGACCATCGACATCGAGAGCCAGCCTGCGCGGGGGGCCAACGTGATCATCCATCTGCCGCGGGTGACCGCGGGCAGTCGGCCGGTTGGGGAACAGGAGAAAAACGTATGAACGATCTGACAGCGAAGGTGCTGGTGATTGATGACGAGCGCTCCGTGTGCCATTCCTGCAAGGTGATCCTGCGGGACGAGGGGCACGAGGTGGACTACGTGACATCGGGGAGGGAGGGGGTCGAGCGGGCCCTGAAAGGGGACTACGACGTGATCCTCCTTGATCTGAAGATGCCCGACCTGTCAGGCATGGAGGTCCTGGAGAGGATCAAGGCCGAGCGCTCCTCGATCACCGTGATCATCATCACGGGCTACGCGACGATTCAGACCAGCATCGAGGCGATTAAGAAGGGAGCGTATGACTACGTACCAAAGCCTTTCACCCCTGATGAGCTGTCCATGACGGTGCACAAGGCCCTGAAGGACCGGGCCGTACGCCATGAGAACGAGAACCTACGGCGGGAGCTGGCCCTCCTGCGCAGGGACCACCGGTTCCTCGGCCGCTCCAAGGAGGCTGAGGACATCCGCCGACAGTTCCTCAAGGTGGCGCCCTCGCAGTTCACCGTGACGATCTTCGGCGAATCCGGCACGGGCAAGGAGGTGGTCGCTCGGGAGATCCACGACGCGTCCACGAGGGCCGATTGCGCGTTCGTCGCGGTGGACGTCTCCGCGCTCTCGCCGACCCTGGTGGAGTCCGAGCTCTTCGGCCACATGAAGGGCGCGTTTACCGGAGCGGCCCGAGCCCGCCCCGGCTACTTTGTCCAGGCGGACGGCGGAACCCTCTTCTTGGACGAGATTTCCAACATCAGCCTGGAGATCCAGGGGAAGCTCCTGCGGGTTCTGGAGAGCCGCAAGGTCCGCCCCGTGGGGGACGAGCGGGAGGTGGACGTGGATGTGCGCCTCATCGCAGCCACCAATCGAGATCTCTTCTCCATGGTGGAGGACGGCAGCTTCCGTGAGGACCTCTACTACCGCCTCAACGTTATCCCGATCCGGGTGCCTCCCCTGCGGGAGCATCCCGACGACGTGCCCCTCCTCTGCATGCACTTCCTCCGCGAGGGCGGGAAGAGGACAGAGACTCCGGTGACGGGCTTCAGCACCGAGGCCATGGCCAAGCTCCTGTCCTACCCTTGGCCCGGCAACGTGAGGGAGCTGCGAAATGTCGTTGAGCGGATGCTGGCAATGGTGGACCAGCCCCTGGTCCGGGTTGAGCATCTGCCTCCCGAGGTGCGGGGCGAGCTTCCGGTCCAACCCGAGCTTTCAGCAAGCGCAGTCCCGGAGACCATCGATGGGCTCAAGCTCGAGAAGCGTCGTCTGAAGGACCTGGTCTACGCGCGGGTAGAGCGCGACTTCGTCATCCAGGCCCTGGAGAAGACAGGCTGGAATGTCTCGCAGGCCGCGGAGGCTGTGGGAATGCAGCGGTCCAATTTCCACGCGCTCATGCGCAAGCACGGCGTGCGTCGCGACGCCTGAGCGAACCCTTGGCCTCGTCCATGGGAATCTACTTTTTGTTTCGCTTGGCGGTGGTCTTTCCGGCAGGGGCTTTCCCGGCTGCCGGCTTTGTTTTCTTCCTGGTCGTCTTGGGAGCGGCCTTCTTTCGGGGCTTTGCGGTGCGCCTCGCCTTCTTGGTTGGCTTGGCCGGTGTTGCCTCGTTCAAGGACGCTTCATCCGTGTTGATGTCGACACCGAAGACAGACGACAGCTCGTCGGTTTTCAGCACCCGCCCTCTCCGGGGTTTGCCCCCGGTCGTTGGCCGATCGACCGCGGCCTCCACCATCTCGGCAGGGTCTACACCGCGCAGCGTGAACAGCAGCTCCGGCTCGTTGTCGAGGCGCGCACCCACACCATAGAGGGTGGCGGCCACGTGCTTGCACATGGTCGCCCAGTCGGGGCATGAGCAGCTCAATGAGATCTCACGAGGTGACGGAAACAACCCCTCGCCCTTGCGGGACACGATCTCCATCACGCCCTTGGAGATGGAGCCTTGCAGCAGCTCGATCAGCGAGTCAATCTGACCTGCACACTGCTTCTTGATGTCGGTCCATCGCTTCTTCGCAAGGGGCCTTATCTCGATGTCCACCTTGTAGAGGCTCGTGCCGCTGACGAGCGCGCGTATACGCCCGGCTTCGATCTGAAGATCGACCACCGAGCCATTGCGCACGTAGGTCCGTCCGCGAGGCAGGCGATTGGAGTAGTCGCTGTAGCCCTCGAGGTTCTTGCACCATGCTTCACCCCAGAACGTGGTGGTGATCTTGCGTCCAGCGATGGCGACCGGCGAAATATTGCGCCCGGCTTTTTTCATCCTGGCGACCTTGGCTGCTGCCTTACGGCGTCGCTCACCTACCGGGACGTAGGCGGGCCAGGCGTCGTCGTATCTGCCCATGGTAATCTATCCCTCCACCGCGCTGCTCAGATCGAGCGACACCATCGATATCAACTCATCATTGCTCAATTCCGTCAAGGCTGACTCAGATCCTCCCGAGAGGATCTCGTCGGAGAGCTTCTGCTTTCCAGCGATCAGCTCGTCGATGCGTTCCTCCACCGTGCCCCGGCATACGAACTTGTGAACGAGGACGTTTTTTTTCTGGCCGATGCGAAAGGCCCGATCCGTGGCCTGATTCTCCACCGCGGGGTTCCACCATCGGTCGAAGTGGATCACGTGCGAGGCCGCGGTCAGGTTGAGCCCGGTGCCGCCTGCCTTGAGTGAGAGCACCATGAACGGCACGTGATCGTCCTCCTGGAAGCTCTTCACCAGGTTCTGGCGTTTCTTGACCGGGGTGCCGCCGTGCAACACGAGACCCCTGCGGCCGAAGACCTCACCCAGGAAACCGGCCAACGGCCCGGTCATCTCGCGAAACTGGGTGAACACCAGCACCTTGTCCTGGCGCGCTGCGATGGACTCGCAGAGCTCGCGTAGCCGTGAGAGCTTGCCGCTGTCCGCTGGCTCGTAGCTCCCGTCCCCCAGCCATTGGGACGGGTGGTTGCAGATCTGCTTGAAGCGCATCAGGAAAGCCAGGACCACGCCCCGCCGCTCCATGCCGTCGAGCTCTTCGATGACCGCGGTCATCTCGTCGACCGACTGCTTGTACAGGGCGGCCTGACGACTGCTCAACAGGCAGTAGGCGTTGACCTCGGTCTTGTCTGGCAGATCGTCGATCACGCTCTTGTCGGTCTTGAGTCGGCGCAGGATGTAGGGCTGAACCAGGCTGCGCAGTGGTGCGTAGCCGCCTTGTTTGGCTGACGCCATGGACTTGCACAGCCCGCCAAAGGCCTTGGCCGAGCCCAGGAGCCCGGGGTTCAGGAAGTCGAAGATCGACCATAGGTCGCCGAGGCTGTTCTCCACCGGCGTGCCGGTCAGCGCCAGACGCCATTTTGAGTTCAGCTTCTTGAACCCCGG
>CAYOTU010000341.1:0-4491 GCA_964406905.1 uncultured Myxococcales bacterium
CCGACCCAAAGAGCAACTCGATCGATCTTGGTTTCTCAGACGGCGGCGGAATCATCTACGACATGGTGGACTCCGGCAACGCGATCTTCCTGCTGGCCCGGGTGACCTCGGACGCGGACTTTTTCGTACACAAGGGCAGCCATTCGGGCGGTACGTGGAGCCAGGTGGGCGCCGCGATCAACGAGACGCCGCTGGGCATGTGGACCGACGGCGCCGTGGTCTACCTCCTGGTGAACCGTACCGACGTGGCCGGCCTCGGCTGCCGGCAACTCCCCGCCGCGGCCAGCGCGGCCGAAGCCTGGCAGGAGTGCCCCGGCTTCCCGGACTACACAAAGGTGGGGAACAACCCCTTTTCCTTCCGGGGCGGCATCTTCGGCGAAGGCACGGTAATGGCCGCGTGGTTCGAGGTCCAGGGCCTCGGCAAGGACACCATAGCGGTCCACACCGCACTTGACGGCGTCTGGACCGAGGTCGGTTCAGCGAATCTCCCCCTGCCCACCGCGGCGGACTTTGACGGGGACACGCTCTACCTGGGCTTCAAGGGCGATAAGGCGGATTCGTTCGTCTACGGAGCTGAGGTCGGGGGCGCGTTCGAGGCCCTCCCCACCGAGGGATTGCCCGCTACCGTGGACACCAGCATGGACGGGATCCTCGGCATCTGCGCGCTGGGCGACACCACCTATCTCCTCCACGGGACGTACAACAGCACCCCCGGCGCGCTCTACGAGTTGTCCGTCTATATCGAGAAGTAGCCCTTTGTCTACAGGGACTTCCACACCCCTGTGGAGGTAGTTCTTTTTGACTCGTCGTCTGGATACGGTACGATTTGTTCGAGATCAGTTGGAGGCCGGATGGACGACACTACTGACAGCGGGTGGGAGCGCTACTGGCAGGATGGTCCTCCCCTGGGGCGGGAGCGGCACCGAATCATCACCAGGTGTATCCCGCTGGTTCAGCGTGTCGCTCGACAGACCCATTCCCGGCTCCCCGACAGCGTGGACTACGACGATCTCGTCGGCTACGGCACCCTCGGCCTGATCCACGCGGTGGACAGGTTCCAACCCGTGCCCGGGGGCGGCTTCCTTCGCTATGCCACCGTGTGCATCCGGGGCTCGATCCTCGAGGGACTCCGGACCATGGATTGGGCCGGTACGTCCCGCCGCCAGTGGGAGCGTTCCGTTCAGGATGCGGTCCGCCAGCTCTCGGTCCGCCTGACGCGGCGTCCGGAGCTGGATGAGATAGCCGCGCACCTCGATATGTCTGTTGTGGAGTTTCACCGGGCCCGCCAGCAGCTTCACCCGGATTTTCTTGTCTACCTGGACGACCTCGCTACGGTCACCGGCGAGGGCTATGACCCCCTGGAGCTGATCGAGGACCCCGACGCTGAGTCGGTGGAGGAACAGGCCGTCCGGGAGGTGGAGATGGAGCGCCTCGGTTGCCTCGTGGAGGGGCTGCCGGACCGGGAACGGGCAGCCATCCGGCTTTTCCACATGGAGTGGTTCAGCACCCGGGCCATTGCGCGTGTCATGGGGGTGAGCCAGGCGCGGGTGTACCAGAACATGAACGCCGGTGTAGATCGCCTCCGCAAGCGGGTCGTGGCGCCGGGTGGCTGGAAAATTTAGATGACCTCGACGGAGATAATGCACCACTCTGACCGGCCCCTGACACCGATCTCAGCGTTGCGACTACTTGACGTGACTCCACCATGCCTTCGCAGCCGCGCCTTGACCTCGGCGCCAGTTGCTCGCTCAGACCAGCACATTGTATCCGCCGAGGTCATCTAGTGAAACGCCTGAACCCCCGGTGGGTCCGTCGGATCCGTTGGTTCGCCTTTGGTGCCGGCCTTCTCGTTTTGCTCCTCGTTACCCTTTTCCTGATCTTTAATATTGGTCACTGGGGAGATGAGCCGGATAGCGACGTAACCCGCCCTGCGGATCAGGCCTTCCTGCGTACCCTGGGGCCCATCTTGACCTGGCCCGATGACGGCAGCTACCGGTGGCGGGTCAGGATCCAGGAGCGGGACGGCCCCGTGGTCTTCGACGAGATGACCTCCCTGAGCAAGCTGGAGATACCGACAGGGGCGCTCCGACCCGGTCGGTCGTTCCGGTGGACCGTACATCCCCTGGATCGGCTCGGCCGGCAGCGTTTAGAGCCCGCTGTGGTCCGAGATTTTTGTGTTGCGCCGGTGATCCGGGCCGGACCACTTCGGGTCTTTCCCGACGCGATCGTCTTCTACAAAGAGGACTGGATCCGGCCTCACGATCTGTTGGTGGAGTGTCCCGGCGCAGGCTGGGTGGAGTTGGGCAACGCGCTGGTCCTGCCCGGCGGCGCCAAGGGGGTCCAGTTCGAAGGGCAGGTTCGGCTCAATCCCCTCTTCGACTGGCGGTTGGCCCCCATGGACCCGGAGGAGTGGGGCGACGTCGAGGTGGCCTGCGGATTGCGTCGCCTCACGGTCTCCGTCCGCTTCGGGCCGGTCCTGTCCACGACCCTGGAGGACTGGTCGGACTCCCGCATGGATCTGGTCCTCGACACCCCGTCTTTCGCGAACTTTGAATCCAGCGTGATCTCGAAGCTCACCAAGGGGACCTGCCTCGGCATCGCGCTGGTGGTGAAATTTTTCTTTGACCGGGCCCGGTTCGGTGTTGGTGCGGAGGGGGTGTCCATCGAGGGCCTCTCCCCGATCACCGCGATCTCCTTGCTCTTGGACCAGCGTACCGTCGCAGTCCCCCACGCTTTCAACTTCCGGCACTGGTCCAAGATCCGGCCCCGGGAGTTGCAGGAGTTGATGTCCCTGGTCCACACGGACAACTTAAATCCCCTCCGGTTGCCCAAGCTCGTCGGGACCCTCCTGAGCCTCGAGGACAACGCGGACGTGGCCGCAGAGATAGCGGACGAACTGGAGCAGGGCAGGGCCGCGCTGCTTGCGCGCTACCATATCAGCAAGCGGCATGGCCGTTTCTTCGGCGAGACGACGTCCTGGCTGGGCTTTGACCGCGGCCATCTGGTCCTGGCCCTCCGGCTCTGGCGTTTCAGGGGCCTGGCAGTGATCCTGATCTACGATCCCAACTTGTCCTACGAACCCGGGGCCAGCTCCAGCACGGTCCTCTATCTGCCTGATAGCGACGAGTCCCGCCTCTATGAAGAGGGGGAGCCCGAGCGCGGAAGGTTCCGTTACCATGTGGTGCCCGACGGCAGCGCAACAGTCCTCCTCTCCTCAACCCTTCAGGGACTCAAGGACCGCTGGCAGGACTTCCTCGAGACCGGCAAGGATCTGGAGGTCCTTCCCCGCTGACGTTCTCCTTGTCCCGCCCCCGCACCTCTGCTAGAACCAGCCTGGACCTGAACGCTGGAGGCAATGTGAGCATTTCGACGACCATCGGTGAGGCACTGACTAGGGGCTCCTGGATCCGCAAGATGTTCGAGCAGGGGAACAAGCTGAAGCAGGAATACGGCGCGGACAAGGTCTTTGATTTCTCTCTGGGCAACCCCGATGTCCCGCCGCCGGCTCAGTTCGACGCTGTCCTCATGGAGGAGGCTGCGCGGCGGGATCCCATGATCCACACATATATGACCAACGCAGGCTACCAAGCCACGCGGCAGTCCGTGGCAGACATCTATCGGGAGTCCACTGGTCTGGACTACAAGTTTGAAGACGTGGTGATGACCTCCGGTGCAGGAGGCGCGCTCAACGTGATCATGAAGAGCCTCCTGGATCCGGGCGACGAGGTCGTCGTTTTTTCGCCTTACTTCGTGGAGTACGCGTTCTATGTGACCAACCATGGCGGGCGGCTGGTCTTAGCGGAGACGACCCCGGACTTCCTGCCCGATCTCGACGCGCTGGATGCGGTCATCGGCGAGCGCACCAAGGTCGTCATCGTCAACTCGCCGAACAACCCCACGGGCCGCATGTATCCGCCCGAGACCATGGAGGCCCTCGCTGGCCTCCTGCGACGGCGAAGCGCTGACCTGGGTCGCCCGATCTACCTAGTGTCAGACGAGCCCTACCGGGAGATTATCTATGACGACCTCACCTACCCGCACCCCTCCTTGTTCTACGAGGACTGCATCACGGTGACCTCCCATTCCAAGGATTTGTCCCTGGCGGGGGAGCGAATCGGTCACCTGATCCTGAGCCCGCGCTGCGCGGCCCGGGTCGAGATCCGGCAGGCAGTGATCTTCTGCAACCGGATCCTGGGCTATGTCAACGCGAACGCGCTGATGCAGCGGGTGGTGGCCCGTCTGTCTGGGGTCAAGGTGGACGTGGATGTCTACCAGCGGCGGCGGGATCTGCTCTGTGATGCGCTGGGGCCCATGGGCTACGAGTTCTATCGGCCCGAGGGCGCGTTCTACCTGTTTCCGAAGTCCCCGATCCCCGACGATGTCGAGTTCTGCGACCTGCTCCTGAAGCAGAACGTGATCGTGGTCCCCGGCTCAGGTTTCGGCCGATCCGGCCACTTCCGGATCTCGTACGCTGTGAAGGAGGAGGTCATC
>CAYOTU010000342.1:0-4485 GCA_964406905.1 uncultured Myxococcales bacterium
CAGATCAATAAGCTCAACAGGGGCCAGAAGAAGCTCGATGTGATTCCCCCTGAGGGCAACCGCCAGCTCAAGGCCGCTAACGCTATGGGCGGGTCGATTGCGCGGTTCCTCGAGGAGAAAGTCGACTGAGCGAGCTGCACTCGTCCCGCCTCCCGGCGCTTGCAGCTCGGCTTTAGCCGAGCGCAGCAAGATCCCATCGTCCCATTTATCCCAACCCCTTCGAGAGCCGAAGTCTGCTCGTGTCGAGTTTTTTTGCCGGATCGCTTCCCCTGGCCGCGCGCCCGACGAATACCTCTTCGGGGACATTGGAACCAGGAGGTGTGGCATGGGGATCTCGAAGAAGTTGTCGAAGTTGCTCAAGAGCATGGAGGTGCGATTCGGCCAGGGCGCTGTCATAGCCATGGACGGGAGCGCGGTGCCGAAGGTGCCGGTGGTCTCCTCTGGCTCCCTGTCTCTGGACCGGGCCCTGGGGATCGGGGGCCTGCCCCGGGGACGGATCGTGGAAGTCTACGGGCCCGAGTCCGGGGGCAAGACCACCCTGGCCCTCCACGTGCTGGCCGAGGTCCAGCGGGCCGGAGGCATCGCTGGCTTCGTGGACGCGGAGCACGCGTTGGACCCGGCCTACGCTGCCCAGATCGGCGTCAAGGTTGACGAGATGCTGATGTCCCAGCCCGACTGCGGGGAGCAGGCCCTCGAGATCACCGAGGCCCTCTGCCGATCCGGCGCGGTGGACCTGGTGGTGGTGGACTCGGTGGCAGCGCTGACGCCCCGGGCGGAGATCGAGGGGGACATGGGAGACCATCACGTTGGCCTCCAGGCTCGGCTCATGAGCCAGGCCCTGCGAAAGCTCACAGCAGCTGCGGCAAATGGGGGCACCACGGTGCTCTTCATCAATCAACTTCGTATCAAGATCGGGGTGATGTTCGGGAACCCCGAGACCACCACTGGGGGCAACGCGCTGAAGTTCTACTCGTCGGTGCGCCTGGACATCCGCCGAAAAGGCTCCCTCAAGGAGGGTGAGAAGGTGATCGGCAACCGGGTGCGGGTGAAGGTGGTGAAAAACAAGCTCGCACCCCCCTTCCGGGAGGCGAACTTCGACCTGATCTTCGGTAAGGGGGTCTACCGCGCCGGGGAAATCCTGGAGATCGGCCTGGAAGACGGGCGGGTAACCAAGGCCGGTGCCTGGTACAGCCTGGGTGAGGAGCGCATCGGCAACGGCCGGCGCCAGGCAGCGGCCTGGCTGGAGGACCACCCCGATGAGATGGAGGCCCTCCGGCTCGCACTGCTGGAGCCGCCGGAGCCGTCGACCACGGACGCTGCAGCGAACGAATAGTTTATTGTAGTCCCGAAGGCCGGGAACGGAGATGGTCGTTACCTGCGCCCTTCGGGCTTGGTCCCGGCTCGGATTGGGGACTAAAACTCGTACTCAGCGACTAAGCCGTAGGACAGGATATGGGGGGTGTCGAAGCGGAGGGTGGCGTGGCCCTTGTCGTTCAAGAAGACCTGGGCGATGTTGCCGTCGTAGCGGTAGCTCACCTCGCTGATCACAGCGAACGCGTCGCCGAGGTTCCACTTCAGGTCAAAGCGGGCCATGAAGACGAGCCATTCCTCCTCGCCCGCGGGCAGCATCTGCCAGTCGAACGCGTTGGAGCCCTTGACCACGACCTTGTGGATCCCCTCCTCCACCGCGGAAGCGTAAGGGCCGGTGAGGGTGGAGCCCTGCATGTTCGGACGGTAGCTGGCGGGACGCAGCACTCCCAGGGAGAGCGCAGGGGTCAGGCCGACGGATTTGATGAAGTAGTCAAATGAGAGGACGCCGAAGATCTCGGGCTTCACGTCCGCGGCCACGGGGAGGGCCTGGTAGGGCACGAACCCGGGAACATTGAAGACGATGAAGCTCAAGTCGCGGAAGATCAGGTTGAGGTGGGTGCGGAACTGCCGGAACCGGAACCCCGCGGAGAGGGCAGCGGCCTTCGCCTGCTCGATCTTGGTGGACGCTGGGTGGTCCAGGTCCTCGAGGACCTGGACCAGGTGGGTGTACTCCGCTGTGACCTCGAAGCCCATGCGGCCCTGGTAGGGGTCATCTTCCCTCAAGGGGAAGCGGGTGGGATCCTGGAAGTAGAGGTCCAGATCCAGGCGATTCCCCACCTTGGAGCCGTGCTTCCAGGAGACGATGGCCGTGCCGCCACCCGCGAGGATCGGCTCGCCGAGGACAGCGTCCCGGGTGGAGGTGCCCTTCTGGAAGAACGCTCCCTGGAGGTCGAAACGGAGGCCCGTTTGCGGGATCTCGATGCCGAAGCCAAGGAGGGCCGAGTAGTAGGCACGCTCCACTAGCTGGGTGGTGTTGCCACCGGAGTTGTTGAGGATGTCCTCAGCGGGGCTTCGAATCAGCGCGGCCTTCATGCCAGCAAAGACATCGAAGACCTCGGTGTCCAAATCAAGCTTGAAGCCGGGGACCTGGCCCGAGCGGAAGTTCTTGGGGAACATATCCGAGCCCCCCCAGGTCACATCCCAGTTGTGGCCCAGGCGGAAGCGATCCGTGTCCACGGGGTACGCGGCGAACCCGAAGCTCGCCTTCTCGGAAAAAAGGTAGCGCAGGGAGACGTTCGAGCCGTAGTCTCCAAGCCCGTAGTCCCCATCGGTGTCAGCCTTGAATCGCACCAGCAGCTCGCCGCCGGGGCGAAAATTGCCCACTGTGCTCCGGCCGGCAATGTGGAGCAGCGAGGTGGTCCCCCGGAATGCGGGGTCCTCGACGCGGCCCAGGGAGCCGTCAGGGGACTGGCCGAAGAAGCCCGTGGGCGAGTTCTGCCGGGTCTCCCCCGAGTCTTTGAGCGCGTTGTCGTCCGCAAAGGAGAAAGAAATGGTGGTCTCGAAGTGGCCACCATCGTCTTCGGCCATCGCAGTCGCAGGAAACAGGAGGGCCACAAGTGGCAGGATCGCTAACCATCGTTTCATCGCTCGTCCTCCTCGGCCAGCACGATGTCTTCATCGAAGCGGGGCAGAATCATGGTGAGGATCAGGGAGCAGCGCTCCTCCTCACAGGGGCCGGTGTCGCATAGGTAGATCTGGCGGTAGTTGCCCGAGATGGAGGCCAGCTCCATGGGCGGGCAGCGGTACTCGAGGAACTGGGTCTCCCCCATGAGGACCTTGTGGGGATTAGGGAGGACTTCCCCGGAGTCGGGGTCGATCCACTGGACGCAGCGGCCCGACGGGGACTGGTCGGCCTGGCCGATGAACGCAATATGAAGCGGCACCAGGTCCTTGACCATGTCCAGGGCCACCTGGAATTTTTTGCCGACGCTCGCGTAGACAGCGACCTGCTGGTATCGGAAGAAGCTCTCGAGCTGGGTGCAGAGGGGATCCTCCTGGCATTCGTCCCGGCAGGTGTCCTCGTCGCCGGAGTCGATCGTACCGTTCTCGTTCGCGTCGCACGCCAGGTAGCGGGTGGACATGGAGAGGTCATTCACCGTGATCAAGGCCGCTTCGAGGGGCTCCATGGCCATGGCGTTGGTCAGGACCTGATCCCGGAACGCGGTCTTCCCGGGCTCTTCCTTTACCAGGAGACCCGTGATGTCCACGGGATCGGGCACTTTCAGATCCCTCTCGGCTTCGGGAATGGTCCGATCGAGGCACTTCCCGATGGTCTGGTCAAGGACCTCGAAGGAGGGGAACTTGAGCTGGGTGTTGCCCTGGTACTCCACGACGCCGCCGGAGATCGAGCAGAGGGTGTCTCCGTAGCGAATTCCCGCCGGCTTGCTGAATGTGTAGACGAAGATCGAGTTGAAGTAGCCGGGCGTATCATCCTCGAGCACCGGCTTATGATGCTGAAGGTCGGTGACGAAGAAGCCGCTGGCGGAGATATTGGTCACGACCATTTTTCCCGCTGCGACGTAAACGTCGCTGCCCTCCAGGGGAGACGACGCAATCTCGCCCGTGTACTGGAGGTGTCGGATCGCGGGGGTCTCGAACCAGAAGGTCGGGCTGAGGCCCGTGGCCCAACTCGGAGGCGCCTCCTGGCCATCGGTCGCGCTCATGCAGTCGGGGTCCGCCAGGTCCACCCAGCCGTCTCCGTCGTTGTCCACGCCGTCGTTGCACTGGCCATAGGAGCCATCTACAGGGGTGTCGCCCGTGTCCTCCACCCAGAGGTGGCTCTCCCCAACCGCGCGGGCGATATAGGTCTTGAAGTCCCGGGCCTTGCCGTTCTCGAGGCGCAGGTGGCGGAAAGGCGGTGGCACGAAGCCCGGGTGCATGTCCAGCTCGACCCAGAGGCGCCAGGGCTCTGCCTGGTCAGCGGGGGGCTCGAAGAGCCGGCCGTCACGGAGCACCGCGTCCACGTCGACCCACACGGGCCGGGCGCAGACCTTCGCACAGCGTTCGTCCATGGGGCAATCGTCGTCGTCCCCGCAGAGGTCGCCGGAGACGCAGCAGTACCCCAGGCACTCCTCTCCGGTCGGGCAGGGGACCTCGTTGGTACAGTACGCACCG
>CAYOTU010000343.1:0-4472 GCA_964406905.1 uncultured Myxococcales bacterium
GTGCTGGCTGCAAGCAGGATACGCCCCGCGCCGGCTCAGGAACTCCAGGCCAATCCGAGGTCGCGAAGATCATCTTCGTAGGCAAGGAGAGCGCCTGCGACTGTACCCGAAAGAGGGTCGATGACTCCTTCGACGCGCTGCAGAGCGCGCTCGCGGACAGGCCGGATATTCCTGTCGAGCGGATCGCGGTGGACACGGACGAGGCCAAGGTAGCGCAGCTCCACGAGACGCGTCCCGTCATGGTGCTCCCAGGCATCTATATGCTCGATGAGTCGGGTGGATTGGTGGACATGCTTCAGGGAGAGGTCACCGCCAAGCAGATTCAGGACGCAATCCGCTAACTGAACCGAAGGCTAAACTGCCAGCAACCAAAACGAAGCTACCCCGGCACAGAGTACAGGGATGGTGAAGTTGTCATCGAGGCGCTCGGTGAAGACCTCCGCTATGGTGCCTGTCAGCGCCACCACGACTGCAAAGACGAACCTTGAACCCAGCGCGGGGCCTCCTGGAACGACCGACGCAAAGAGGAACGCGATGACCAATGCGACCACCAGGAAGGTGGCCGTCCCCACCATACTCTTGTCCCGCCAGATGCGAAAACGCCCCCAGCGCTTGCCGACCAGGGTGGCCGCGGGGTCTGCCAGGGCCAGGATGATGATCCCCAACTCCGCAGCCCGAATAGGGAAGGCCAAGAGCACCGTCAGGATCGCGAAGGTGTACCAGGTGGCGCCGTTGATCCGGTACATCTCCCGGGGCCGGGAGATCGCGCCGAACACCCGCTTGACCAGGAACGTGTTCAGCCGCGGCCTGAAGCGGCGCACCGTCTCGAGGGTTAGCGCGGTCAGGGCCAGCCCCACCATAATCCAGACGCAGACCTGCCACGAGAACAACAACTCATATGCCGCGATCGAGAAGATCCCCATGCTGATATGGAAGATATTCCGCGAGTAGTTGATCGGCTTGAGGTTGATTAGGGGGCCCGCGGAGAGGAGACCCTCATCCATCCAGTCCCGGGCTGCCTCGACGAGTGCCTCATAACGATAGGACAGACGCTCAGCCACTTGCCGAAGCCGTCGCTTTCGGGGACGGTCACAGAATTCCCTGGACCACTCACGTAGCCCCTCGACCGCCGCCTCCATGTTGCCCGAAAGCTCCTGGCTGCGATTGGCGAAGGCCTGACGCACATCAGCGAAGCGGACCTGTAGTGCCTGGCATCGCTCCTGTGCAGTGCGGCCCCAATGGGCGTCCGCCAAGCGGGGGCGCTGGACCGAAACCAGGAACTCCCGGAACTCCTCCAGCGCGGCGGTGAGTGCCGCCGCTGTTCCCGGCGCTGCCATGGCCGCTGTCGTCATCACGCTACGCTCCGTGCTTGGGATTCTGCCCCGTTCGAGGCGCAATGTTACAGCGTTTCAGCTCCTGAAACCAGCAGAGATCCGACCTCATGTCAATCCTCCCAATCAAAAAAGTAGTCCTTGTTGCTGAGGGCCTTCTCCTCGGGCTCGGGGGGAGCACCGGGATTGCTGACGCTGGTCAGGCGGACGATGTCCTCCAACTCAGCGGTCTCCTCGGACCAGTAGTCCTCGGTTCCGAAATGGGGCCAGGTGACGGGGAAGATCGGGTCATGCCAGCGCCGGGCCAGCCAAGCCGTGTAGTGGACCATGCGGAGGCCGCGCAGAGGCTCGATCAGGGCAAGGGTGGCACGGTCAAAGGGCCGAAATTGCTCGTAACCTTCGAGGAACGACTCCCGCAGACGTCGGGTGTAGTCATCCCGCCCAGGCAGGAGGAGCCAGAGATCCTGGACAGCGGGGCCCAGCACCATGTCGTCGAAGTCCAGTACATTGAAGATCCCCTCCCGAAGGAGGAGGTTGCCCGGATGGAAGTCCCCGTGGACCCGGTGGATGGATACCCCCTTCAGGAGGCGATCCGCTGTGTCTGCAATAGCATCAGCGGCAGCCGCGTAGCGGTCACGCCAGGGCGCAGGGATGGTCCCATGGTCCAGCATCCAGTCCAGGTTGCGCCTGACGTAGGTTTCTCCATCCACGCGTAAACGGCCAGGAGCGTCCCTGGCCGCGCCGACGTTGTGCATCCGCGCGGCCATCATCCCGAGGCGCTCCGCTGTGTCGTGGTCCAGTTCTTGAGGGGCCTTGCCGGGGTAGCGATCGTAGAGGCAGTACCAGATCCCTTCAGTCCGTTTGAGGGATGTCCCGTCGGGGAAGAACCGGTGCCGGCACACGGGCACCTCCGCCGCGTCCAGATCCTCCATAAAGCGATGCTCCTCGAGGATCTGTGCCTCGGTCCACCGCCCCGGACGGTAGAACTTCGCGACGACGCGGCCCCCATCCTCGAGGGCCACGTCGTAGACGCGGTTCTCAAAGGAGTTGAGGGGGTAACACCCTGGATCGCACTGCAACCCCGCTGCCTCCACAGCGTCGATAACGCGCTCGGGGGTAAGAGCGAGGAAGAGATCCGTTGAGGGTGCCAAGCCTATATGATCCATGGGCTAGAGGACCTCTTCAGGAACGGGTTCCACGGTCGCAGGCTCCCGGCTGGGATCGGAATCCGTGCCGGGCTCAGTCACCGCCTCAAAAGACGGGTCTGTCGGCTTGGTGACCGCCTCGAGGTTCGGCTCTGTTGGGGTCCCAATGACAGGATTGATCGGCTCGGGCTCGGGCTCAGGCTTCGTTTCCTCTGTGGGAGGGGCTTCAGCCCCGATTTCCTCGGGCTCAGGCTCAGGCTTCGTTTCCTCTGTGGGAGGGGCTTCAGCCCCGATTTCCTCGGGCTCAGGCTCGACACCTGCGCCTTCGGCTTGGTCGCGGCTCGGTTCGGGATCCACGGTCGCAGGCTCCCGGCTGGGATCGGATTCAGCGCCGGGCTCAAGTTCCACGGTCGCAGGCTCCCGGCTGGGATCGGAATCCGTGCCGGGCTCAGGCTCAGCCTCAGCCAGTGGAGCAGCCAGATCCAACTTCCTTACCCTCTGCCCCGCAGGCCGATTCCTTGGATCCATCCCCCGCTCGTACTCGACAGGATCCCCAACCTCCAGATCCAGGAACATTCCGTCCTCCACTGCGCTGTAGTGGAAGAAGAGGCGCCGTCCGTTCCATTCCTCCACGAGGAAGCCCATGCGCTCCCGCAGATCCGCTATGCGGCCCTTGAGGATACCCTCGGGCGCGTCGTTTGAGCGCGGTGGATCCTTCTGTGATAGGGCCTTCCCAGCGGGTGCGTCGCCGGTCTGATCGGCAGGCTCCCGGCTCTGCTCCTTGGGAGCCTCGTGCTGAGGTCGCCCGAAGAACAGGCCGCGGATCAGCGGGTCGCGGTCCTCCGCCTCGTCGATGATGCGACTGAGGACCACGGGCCACGCGGCCTCCTCCAGGAGGGCAGGCGCAGTCCACTGGCGCCGCCAGCCGCCCTTTCGATCCGGCACCTGTAGTTGAAACGCAGGGACCATCACCGCGACGCCCGCGGCGGCGAGTTTCCGGGCCAGGGGGACGTAAGCGGTGGAGCTGACCACCAGGACCGCCACGTCCAGACCGCCACGGAGCGCGCAGCCGAGAGCCTCCACCGAGAGTGCCACCTCAAGGCCCCGGGAGCCGCCGCCCACCTCCTGGACCACGAAGCCGTCCCGGCGCAGGGCCCTGTCGTTTGGACCCTCCCCACCCGCGACCGTGAAGCACCACGTGTCAACCACTCGGCACAGGCCCAGATCCCGCCCCGTCCGCCGGGCCACCTGGTCCCGGCACCAGGCCACCAGGCCGCCAGGACGGATCCCCGCGGCCCGCGGGTGATGCTCGCGGTAATGGATGTCCATCTGCTGTAGGAAGCCGCCGTCCACGAAGACTCCCATTCGGATGAGTCCGGTCTCCATTTCACCTCGCCTCTCGTCAGGAGGGCACCGTCGCCCTGAAACCGACATTGTGGACCGAAGCGACGGCCAGGACAAGCCCCGCTTCGGGCTGAAGCGAAGTAGACAAGCGTCGAGCTTTGAGCCAGAATGGGCCACGGAGGTTTTGCATGATGCGCACAATCCCGACGCTGATCCTCGCCCTTAGGAGGCTGGTTATTCTGATCAGCCTCCTAAGCCTGACCGCGTGCAGTTCTGGCGGTGACACAACCTCGGCTGACAGCTCTGAGGACAACCCGCCTGACATCACGACTGATCGGGTCACGCCCACGGACGCTGCCTCGGACACGGCCCCGGACGCTGCCTCGGACACGGCCCCGGACACGGCCCCCGGGGAGGTCGCTATCGACACACCTCCGGACGATGTCTTGCCGACCTTCCCTTGCGAGGCCGTCGCACCCGTGATCCCGGTCAATGACTTCTTCACAGACATCTCGGACGCGGCGGGGATCCGTGTGGACAACTTCCTGGTGGATCACCACCAGAAAATCCCGATCAATGACCACAGCCGCCTGGCCTTCGCTGACCTGAACGGCGATGGCTGGGACGACATCGTGATGCATAGCCTCTTCCC
>CAYOTU010000344.1:0-4470 GCA_964406905.1 uncultured Myxococcales bacterium
GAACCCGGGGCAAGCACGGGATCGTGCTTCGTCCCAACATCGAGGCCCTGGTCAGAGCGCAGGAGGAGGTGGCCCGGGAGACGGGCTGCGCCTATTTCAGTGCGTTCGACGCGATGGGCGGACGGGGCGGGCCCAAGGCCTGGCACGAGCACGACCCGAAGCTCATCGGCGACGACCTGACTCACTTCACCCGCAAGGGGGCCATCTACATGGGGAAGATGCTCCAGGCCTCCATGATGCGGGCCTTCATGGAATACAAGAAACGATAGGCTCCTGAATGCGCTTAGACCTTCCGGTACTTCTTTCCGTTGTATTTGCGGTGGCCTTTGTCGGTTGCACGCGTGTCTCCACGACGCCCCAGGACACGGCCTGGGCAGCGCTGTCCGGGCGCCCGGCGTTGGATAGCGGGGGCGTTCGCGCACTGGCGCGCTTCTTCAAGCATCTCACCACCCTGGGCGCAGCGCCCGAGGGGACCCGGCTTCGGGTGGCACACTTCGGTGACTCCCACACCGCAGCGGATCTCTGGACCGGGCAGATCCGGGTTGCGCTCCAGGAGCGGTTCGGGGACGGGGGCCGCGGCTTCCTGATGTTCGGCAGGCCCTGGGAGGGCTACTGGCCTCAGGGTGCGGAGACAGGGGCCACCGAGGGATGGACCGGGAGCAACGCGCTCGATATCAGCGCAGGTGGACAGGAGGAAGGCGTGTACGGTCTCGGCGGAGGCGCGCTCTGCGCTGACGAGGCCGGGCCCGAGGCCTGGATCATCCTCTCCGCCCAGGACGGGCCGCGCGTCGGTAGTGTCTACTACACGAAGAGTCCCGGCGGGGGGATCCTGGAGTTGACCATCGGCGACCAGGATCCTGTGGTCCTCTCCACGGCAGCGGAGACACCGTCCCTCGGCGTTTTTGCCTGGCATCTCGATACGTCCGCGCCCAAGGCCCTCCGGGTACGATCCGGGGGCGACGGGCCGGTCTGCGTCCTGGGCGCGACCGTGGAGCGACCGCGGACAGGGATCGTCTATGACGCCATGGGCCTCAACGGGGCCCGGATGACACATCTCAGGGAGTGGGACGGCTGGATCGGGCCGATGCTGCGTGCTCGTGATTATCACCTGGTCGTGATCTCATACGGCACCAACGAGGCCGTGGACGCCTGGCTGGACCTCGCTTCCTACGAGAGAGCAGCCGACGCAGTGCTGGAGCGTGTGCGGAGCCTGACTCCGGGGGCGGACTGCCTTCTCGTGGGGCCGCCTCCCTCCGGGGATCCCATGGCTCCCGCGCCCCGCTTCCAGGAGCGTCTTTTGCCTTTGATTGCGATCCAGAAGAACCTGGCCCGCCGCCACGGCTGTGCGTACTTCGATACCCTGGCCTGGACGGGCGGCCCCCCGGTCTTTGTCGATTGGCTGGACGATCCCGCAGCGATCCTGGCCCAACTCGACGAGCGCTTCGGCCTGTCTACGGCCCGGACCCTGCGGAAGCGCCCAACGCCGCCGACTCTGTTCCAGGCCGACCGGATCCACTTCACCGTCGAGGGGTACCAGATCCTGGGCGACCTCGTGGCGGACGCGTTGCTGCGCTCCTGGTCGGCACACCTGCGGGGCTCCGCGGTCGAGGCCATGCGCCGACTCCTGGGGAGGTAGGCGCGCATGGTCTTCTCCACCGGGGAGTTCGCTGTCTTCTTCGTCGCTGTCTTCTTCCTCACCTGGGCCCTTGCGAACCGGGTCAGGTCCCACAACATCTTCCTGGGCGCGGCCAGCCTGTTCTTTTACTCCTGCTGGAGCCCGCTCTACCTGGGTCTGATCCTGTTCTCCGTGGTGTCGAACTTCTATGCCGCCCGTCTCATGGCTCCGGCGGAGGGTCGGCGCCGAAAGCTTTGGCTCTGGGTCGGCGTGGCCTCCAACCTGGGGATCCTTTTCGCATACAAGTACCTGGGCTTTGCCACGGGTTCGCTTCAGATGCTCGTTGAGGCCCTGGAGTTGGGGATCCAGGTGCCGTACATCAAGCTCGTGCTCCCGGTGGGGATCTCTTTCTACACCTTCCAGAGCATGAGCTACACGGTGGACGTGTACTACCGGCGGTTCAAGCCAACCGAGAGCCTGCTGGAGTTCCTGACCTTTGTCTCCTTCTTTCCCCAACTCGTTGCGGGCCCCATCGTCCGGGCCCGGGACTTCCTGCCGCAGCTCAAGGTCAGATCTCGACTCACGGACGCTCAGGCGGGGGAGGCGATCCACCGGATCCTGGTGGGGCTGGTCAAGAAGGTCGCGATCTCTGATTTCATCGGGGTGAACCTGGTGGACCGGGCCTTTGAGAACCCGGCGATGTTCTCGTCTGTGGAGGTCCTGGTAGCGGTCTACGCGTATGCGCTGCAAATCTACTGCGATTTCTCGGGCTACAGCGACATTGCCATAGGCACTGCGCGGCTCCTGGGCTTCCACATCCCAGAGAACTTCGCGCTCCCCTACCGGGCGCAAAACCTGAGGGACTTCTGGCGTCGGTGGCACATCAGCCTCTCCACCTGGCTGAGGGACTACCTGTACAAGCCCCTGGGTGGGTCGCGGGGCCTGCGGCGCTGGTTTACCTATCGCAACCTCTTCATCACGATGCTCCTGGGTGGCCTCTGGCACGGCGCAGGCTGGACCTGGGTCGCGTGGGGAGGCATCCACGGGCTGGGCCTGGCCTGGGTGCGGTTCTTCGATGAGAAGCGCAAGACCGAAGGGCGGCCCGCACCAACAGCGTGGTGGCGTCGCGCTATAGGCATCTTCCTGACTTTCCACGTGGTTTGCGCGCTCTGGATCCTCTTCCGGGCGAAGACATTCCCAAAGGCCATGGAGGTCTTCGGGGTCCTCGGCGAGTTGTCCTTCCAGACGCCGAATTTGCCATGGATGGTGCTGTTCGCTATGGCCGTTGGATACCTGGGCCACGTCCTGCCGGACTCGGTGCCCAAGGCGTCATTGCGTTATTTTCAGAAGCTGCCCGCGTTCGGCTGGGCCGTCGTGGCCGCGGGGGTGGTCTACTTCCTGACCCTGGTCGCGTCGAGCGACGTGAAGCCGTTTATCTATTTTCAGTTTTGATTTCTCACACCCTTCATGACGGTTGTCATTCCAGGCAAGCGGGGAGGCTTGAACGAGCCGCGTTGGAGAAGTATGTTCTCCGTGGACACGGGATCACATACGAGGAGGGACGATATGGGCAGCAAGGTTGTGGTGCTCCTGGCCGAGGGCTTCGAGGAGATCGAGGCCATCACGATCGTTGACATCCTGCGCCGAGCGGGGGTGGAGCTGGTGACCGCGGGCGTTGGCGGTATCGAGATCACCGGTGCGCATAGCGTGACCGTCAAGGCCGACCTTCGGTTGGAGGACGCGCCCCTTGACGGGGACGCTGTGATCCTCCCCGGGGGCATGCCCGGCAGCGAGAACCTGGCCACGCAGGAGGTCGGTGACCTGATCCGGGCCTACGCGGGGGCCGGGAAGATCGTCGCGTCCATCTGCGCCGCACCGGCTTTGGCCCTGTCCCCCACCGGGGTGATCGACGGCAGGCGGGTCACCTGCTACCCGGGCTTTGAGGCGTCGTTCCCCGCGTCCGCTGTTCCGCTGGAGGACGCGGTGGTGGAGGACGGGCAGGTGATCACCTCCCGGGGCCCCGGCACAGCGCATCGCTTCGCCTTGCGCCTCGTGGAGCGTCTAGTCGGTGACGAGGCAGCGGCCCAACTCCGGGCGGGGATGCTCTGGGATCATCCGTAAGATAGAGATGGAGCAGGAGCCTGAGCACAGGGATTGGCCGCGCGTCCGGGATGACATCCGATCGTGCCGGCGCTGTTCATTGTCTGAGACGCGGCGTCAAGCGTTGCCCGGCGAGGGCCCGACGGACGCGCGGGCATTGCTGGTTGCCCATGCTCGACCGGCCAGCGCTGCGCGCACTGCGCGGTCGCGTATTGACCTTTGAACACGTTCGCTTCGTTGCGCTGGATCACCCGGCCGCCGCGCTCCATGATCCGACCCGCCGTGATCGTCTCTTTCGTGACTACCTCACGCTCCGAGGAGCGCCACCTCGCGACAGCCTGCGGCCGCGTCGAGGAGTGGGCCGATGCTGTGATTGATGATCGCTGTGGCGGTGATCAATGCGATGTCGCAGTTCCGGAGCGCGGCCGCTGCCTCGTTCGCTGGCCGAACCCCCTGGGCCGGGGCGGGTGGGCACCGGGCCTTCGGCCCTGGGTAACTTATCGCTACCAACTGGTTTGCATCACACCCAGAAGGAACACTACAACTGGGTACAACAGGGAAGGACGAGAAACCATCATTGAAGAACGATTCCGTGCGTCTGGACGATGTCGTCGAGTACCGTGATCGCCTCTTGCGCCGGGCACAGCGGGTTTGCCACCAGGGCGAGAATGGCCTTTCTCCTGGAGCCTTCGAGGCCTGCTTCGGCAGCGAGGGTTTCATAGGCTTTTACTTGCTGCATGAGTCCCAGAATGTGG
>CAYOTU010000345.1:0-4467 GCA_964406905.1 uncultured Myxococcales bacterium
GGTCTCCCGGCCCCTCCACAGCGTCGGGCTTGCCGTCGTCGTCCGAGTCCTCGTCCAGGTGGTTGTAGATCCCGTCGCCGTCCGCGTCGGGGTCGGGCACGCCGTCGAGGTCCTTGTCGCCGAGCCACTCCACCGCGTCGGAGATCCCGTCGTCGTCCGAGTCTTCGTCCAGGAAATCCGGGGTCCCGTCGCCGTCCGAGTCCACGGGGTCTGTGACAGGGTTCGCGTCTCCGGCCTCTGTCGCGTCGGGGATCCCGTCGTCGTCCGAGTCCTCGTCCAGCGCGTCTATCGTCCCGTCGCCGTCCGAGTCGGGCGGGTCAAGCGGGACCGGCCCCACCTCGTAGCCGTCAGGGATCGTGTCCCCGTCCGAGTCCGGATCCAGGGGATCGGTGCCGATCGCGTTCTCCACCGCGTTTATCAGGCCGTCCCCGTCGGGGTCCGCGGTGAAGTCGTCGAGGGGATCGAGGGGATCGGTCCCGTCCACGAAGACCTCGGTGCCGTCGTCCACGCCGCCGCCGTCCGTGTCCGCTTCGTTGGGGTCGGTCTCCCCCGGGTCCATTACCCCGTCCTTGTTCTTGTCCTCGTGGCTGTCCCAGAGCCCGTCGTCGTCGCTGTCCTTGTCCAGGGGATCCGTCTCCCCAAGCTCCGGCTGCCACAGGCCGTCCTGGTTCGCGTCCTCCACCCCGTCCGGGATCTTGTCGCCGTCCGTGTCCGGATCCAGGGGATCGGTCTCGCCGGGCCCCACCGCGCCGTCGTGATCAGCGTCCTCCTGCCCGTCCGAGAGGCCGTCCCCATCCGTATCAGCCTCGTGGGGGTTGGTCTTGGAGCCTGGGTTCGCGTCCCCGGCCTTGCCCACCTCGAGGCCGTCCCCGAGGCCGTCCCCGTCCGTGTCCGGGGCCAGTGGGTCGGTGCCCAGGAGGTTGACCTCCTCGCCGTCGGAGAGGCCGTCCCCGTCCGTATCCGGGGTCAGGGGGTCGGTCTCGCCGGGGTCCACGACGCCGTTGTGATTGGCGTCCTCCGCACCGTCCATCAGGCCGTCTCCGTCCGTGTCAGGCTGGAGGGGGTTGGTCTCCTGGAGGGGCAGCCAACTCCCGTCCCCGTTCGCATCCTCGAGGCCGTCGGGGAGGCCGTCCCCGTCCGTGTCCGTGCTGTTGGGATCGCTGCCATGGCCGAAGGGCCCCCAGACGCCGTAGTTCCCATGGACCTCGAGGCCGTCGGGGAGGCCGTCCCCGTCCGTGTCCGGGTCGCAGGGATCGGTCTGGTTCTTGATCACCTGTCCGAGGACGATCTTGATGAGCTGGTACTCCTCGAAGTTAGTGAGACCGTCCCCGTCGTTGTCCTGGGCCGCGTCGTTCGGATCCAGGGGATCCAGGGGGCCGAGGGGGGCCTCGGTGCAATCATCGGGCAGCTTGTACTGGCTCTCCCAGCCATCGTCGATGCCGTCCCCGTCCGTGTCGTAGATGTTGGGGTCTGTCTCGCCGGGGTCCACCATGCCGTTGTGGTTGGCGTCCTCCTCTCCGTCCTTGAGGAGATCCCCATCCGTGTCCGGAACGCGGGGATGGGTGGTGGTGCCCGGATCCTGGTCCGCCTGGAAGACCCCCAGATCTGTCGCGTCCGGGTCCTCGGACGAAATCTCCGGTGCGGGGAGGCCCTCCTCGAGGCCGTCAAGCAGTCCGTCGTCGTCCGAGTCAGCCTTGGTGGGGTTCGGGCCGTATAGGGTGCCCTTCCCGGTCCAGACCCCGCCCTCGCTGCCGTCCAGAATGCCGTCGTCATCCGTGTCCGCGTCAAGGGGGTCCGTAACCAGATGGTCATCGAGGGGAAGATGCTCCTCCCCGTCGCCCAAGCCGTCTCCGTCGGTGTCCGCTACCGCGGGCTCCGTGCCGGTGACTTCTTGCTCGTAGCTGTCCGAGAGGCCGTCCCCGTCCGTATCAGCCGCGTCGTCCTCAGGGTCCATTGGGTCGGTCCCGTCGTAAATTTCTACGATGTCGTAGACGCCGCCCCCGTCAGAGTCCGGGAGGCATGGGAGGGAGTTTGCGGCCACCGCCACCTCGTCCCCGTCGGAGAGGCCATCAAAATCCGAGTCAGCGAAGGTCGGGTCGATGCACTCGTACCCCGCCTGACTAAGGAGATCATGCTCCTCCCCGTCCAGGAGGCCGTCGTCGTCCGTGTCCGCGTCAAAGGGGTCGCTCTCGTAGACCAGGACCTCCCACCCGTCGTCGAGGCCGTCATCGTCCGTGTCCGGATCAGCGGGGTTCGTCTCCCCTTCCCAGGGCTCCCAGAGGCCGTCATGATCAGCGTCCTCGTCCCCGTCGGGGATCCAGTCTCCGTCAGAGTCGGGCAGGAAGGGGTTGGTGCCCAGGAGGCCCTCGTTGTAGTTGGTGATCCCGTCGTTGTCCGAGTCCAGGAGGTCGTCCGAGGGATCCCCGGGATCGGTGTGGTCCACCAGGACCTCCTGCCCGTCCTGGATCCCCCCCTGGTCCGTGTCCGGATCCGTTGGGTTGTAACCCTTGAGCACCTCGATGAAGTCGGTGAGCCCGTCCCCATCCGTGTCCGCGTCCGTGGGGTCGGTTCCGAGCTGGAGCTCTGCACCGTCTGAAAGAAAATCCCCGTCCGTGTCCATATTCGTGGGGTCCAGGCCCAGTGGGCTGCCCAGCTCAGTTGCGTCGTCGATGCCGTCCCCGTCAGTGTCCGCCTCGGTGGGATCAGTACCAGCGCCCTCCTCTGTCTCGTTGTCCAGCCCGTCCCCGTCAGGATCCCCCGCTCCGTCCTGGTCAGCGAGGGCCATAAAATAGGACAGCTCCCACTCATCCTCGAGACCATCGCCGTCAGAATCCGAGGCCCAGGCCGGGGCCGCAATCAACAGCAGTAGCAGCACGCTCAGCCACAACCTGCCGGTTCTCGTTCGCTGCATGGACTACTCCTCGCGGGCACGGGATACACGTACCCGTTCGTATTGTACCGAGAGTCCCGGAACGCGCAATAATGGAGCGCTGATGCAAAAGGGCCGCCCGATGGACGGCCCTTTCGTGGTCGGGGCGACTGGATTCGAACCAGCGACTCCTTGCTCCCGAAGCAAGTGCGCTACCAGGCTGCGCTACGCCCCGCACAGGGGTGCCAATATACCCGTGGCCCCTGGGGTGTCAACAGGAAAGACCGCTGTTTCCAGGACCGCGGCCCAGCCCTGACTCGGCCTTCGTCACTTGCCTTGATTTTTCCCTTCAAACCACTTCCGCCTTACAATCCTGCTTGGGAGGTGCCTAATGGCGGGGCCGCAGTACACCCATTTCGGCCGCTATCGCATCGTGGAGGAGCTCGCCAGCGGCGGCATGGCCACGGTGTACAAAGCCGTCCTTACCGGCGCGTCCGGCTTTGAAAAAACCGTGGCGCTCAAGGTGATGCACGCGCATCTGGCGAAGGACATACATCACCAGCGGATGTTCGAGGACGAGGCCCGCACCGGCGCGCTTCTGCGCCACCGGGTCATCATCGAGACCCTGGACTACGGCCAGGAGCAGCACCTGCCCTACCTGGCCACAGAATTCCTCGACGGCCAGACCCTCGCAGATGTGCTGAAGGCCCGGAAGAAGCTCCCCCCGGAGTTGGCTGCCTGGCTCCTCTCCGAGGTCCTGGACGCGCTGGCCTACGCACACGACCTGGAGGACGCGGAGGGGAAAACCCTGGGCATCGTCCACCGAGACGTGAGCCCCCAGAACCTCTTCCTGGGGCGGGATGGCCGGATCACCCTCATCGACTTCGGCATAGCGCTCCGGGAGGGGCGCATGGAGCAAACCCGCACAGGAATGGTCAAGGGAAAATTCAGGTACATGGCGCCGGAGCAGGCATCGGGGCGGCCCCTGGACGGCCGGGCCGACCTCTACTCCCTGGCCCTCGTCGTGGTGGCAGCGATCACCGGCGTCAAGCCCTTCAAGGACTCTGTGGACACCCGGGAGATGCTCCTTGCGGCCCAGAAGGGATTCACACCCCCCGGCGCGCCCCTGAATCGGCTCCCGCCTCCCTTCGCTGACCTCCTCCGGCGGATGCTGGCCAAGGGCGAAGAAGCGCGGCCCTCCGCTGTGGATGCGCTGGAGGAAATCCAGGCGGTCCTTGGAAACGAATACCCCGACGCAGGACCCCGGGCCCTGGCCGCATGGCTCCGGGGACCAACAAAGAAGAAAAAGGCCGCCACCCGGGCGGCTACCGCTGCCCCGACGAAACGGGCTCCCACGAAGAAAAAGGCCCCGGCCAGACTAAAGGGGCCAGCGAAGAAGACGCCAGCGAAGAAGACGCCAGCGAAGCGGCCCGCACCGGCCCCGCCGCGCCGGAAACCGGGCCTCGCCCCGGCATGGATCTTCGGTGGCCTCGCTGCACTCTTCCTGCTGGCCATGGTGTGGTCGGCCCTGGAAGGCTGACATCCCAAATCCACCACCTGCCCTGCGATTCGCCCGTCGATACGGTGCCTTGTGCTGC
>CAYOTU010000346.1:0-4448 GCA_964406905.1 uncultured Myxococcales bacterium
AACGGGAAGATATGACAACGTCGCGAAAAAACCTGCCGCTCCTTGTCCTCTTCGCCGCGCTCGTCGCTGCCTGCGGCGACCCGCACGGGCCATGGGTCCCCGGGGATACGCCGGTGGAAGGCGCTGCGCCCCTGGAGACGGTCCCCGGCGACACCAACGAGACCTCGTCGGACATCAGCGACGACGCCGACCCCGATCTCGGTATTGACATCGATATTTCAGACACGGCCCCGGAGGCTGTTGATCCTACCGCTGACTGGGACGACCTCGCTGTCGATGCGATCGAACCCTCCGCAGGGGACTTCCAGGGAGGTGACAACGTCACCCTGGTAGGCGCGGGCTTCTACGATGAGGCCCTGACCGTAGAGTTCGACGGGGTCTCCTCGCTGGCCGTGATCGTGATCACTTCCAAGTTCGCCAACGTCGTGATCCCGCCCCACCCTCCCGGCCAGGTGGAGGTACGGATAGCGCGCAGCGACGGCCAGGAGGTTGTCATTGATGACGGCTTCCTCTACGGTGCGGACCTGGACATCTTCGGCATCGAGCCCGCGTCGGGCCCCGCTGTTGGGGGCACCCCCGTGCTCCTCTCCGTCCAGGGCCTCGTGGAGGGGGTCCAGCTTCTGATCGGGGGGCGCCCGGCCACGGACCTGGAGATCATCGACCCGTTCACCCTGGCAGCCCGGACGCCCCCCGGCGATCCCGGCGCCCGCGACGTAGTCCTGCGCCTCCCCGGCGGAGAAAGCAGCCTCGAAGACGGCTTTACTTACGAAGGCGCTCCCCATCCGGCAAGTCTGGCCCCGGCGTTCGGCACCGAGGCCGGCGGCACCGAGGTCCTGATCAGCGGCTCCGGCTTCTCCGAGCACGACGCCGTCTGGTTCGGCAACACCCCCGCAGCGGACACCCTCCTCCTGAATCCGACCCTGCTCCGGGCCGAGACCCCGCCATCCTTCCCCGAACTCGTGGACGTGCGGATCAAGGGACCCCACGGGGACGGCGTGCTGACAGACGCGTTCGCTTTCGTTCCCGCGCAGGTGGAGCCGCCCCCGGAGCCAGAAATCCTGGTGGTGGTGCCGGGGCAGGGTCCCGCGGCAGGCGGCAACACCGCGCAGATCCTGGCCATGGGCTACGGCGATCCAGACCTCGTGACGATCCGGTTCGGCGACTCGGAAACGACGATCCTGAATGCGGACGACGCTACCGGCGCATTCGCAGTGACGGTCCCGGCTGGATCACCCGGGGATGTCACGGTAACCCTGAAGGCCGAAACCGGCACAGCGACGCAGCCAGGCGGCTATACCTACGTTGGCGGGTTGGCCGTTCTCTCCGTGACCCCGGCCACGGGGCCAGTGGAGGGCGGCACGACCCTGACGATCTCAGGCCAGGGGTTTGGAAACGACGTGGAGGTTTTCCTGGGCCCGGATCCAGCCGCCTCGGTGACAATCATCAGCGACGGAGAGTTCCTCGCAGTGACCCCGCCCGGATCCCCGGGGCTGGTGGACTTGGTTGTCTCCCAGGGCGGCAACGAGGTCCTGCTGCCCGGCGCGTTCGCGTACGTCACCGACGAGCCTGAGCTGTACGGCATCGACCCGTCCCTGGCCTCCCGATCCGGCGGCGCACTGGTCCAGGTATACGGAGCGGGCTTCCCCGAGGACTCAGAGGTGACCATCGCTGATGTCCCCTTGCTGGACCCACAGTTTGTGAGCCCATCCATGATCGTCGGGCGGGCACCGCCGGGTGACACGGGGACCTTTGACGTGCGCCTCGTCTGGGACGGGGGCGAGGCAGTCCTGCCAGCAGCGTTCACCTACTACAACCCCAAGAACAACAAAGGCGGGACCTGGGGCGGCCCGATCGACGACGTCCTCAACGTCACTGTGCTGGACGGCTATGGCGGCAGCGGCCTCCCCGGCGCTGTGGTAATCGTGGAGCAGGACGGCGAGGCCACCAAGGTAGGCTACACCGACGAGCGGGGCCAGGTGACCTTCTCCGAGTACGGCCTCGAGGGGAAGTTCCGGCTCACTGCGGCCAGCCCGGGCTACAGCCTCTACAGCGTAGTCCACTTCGACGCGACCAACGTCACCGTCTACCTGATCCCAATGGTCCAGCCCGACTACTCGGGGGGCAACTACGTACAGGTGAAGCAATACATCGCCGGCCGTGTTTACGGCCAGGACAAGTACCTCATCGTGCCCCCCGGGGATTGCGCCAACAAACTCATCGATGGTCCCCAGTGTAAGCCCTGCGACACGGACGACGAGTGCACGATCCTGGATCCGGAAGCGGGCGCTACCTGCACGGAGATCGGAGAAACCGGATCCTTCTGCGCGCTCCCCTGTGACGTCCTGGATCTGGAGTGCGGGGCGGGCTACGTCTGCGCGGAGGTCGCGCAGGAAGACTACCGCTGCATCCCCGCACCCGGACAGAAGTCGGTCCGCTGCTGGGCTTCCAAGGGCTCCATGTTCGGCTACATGACCAACCCGGGTCCGGGCTTCGAGACCAACGATCACGACATCTACTTCATCGAGAGCCGGGCAGGCGAGGTGGCCGTGGTCTGCTACGGCGGCTACACCGACTTCGACACCGGCGTGTTTACCCCTATCGTCATGGGCCTCACCCGCCACGTGGTCGTGCTGAAAAACCAAGTGGTCCAGGACGTGGATGTCTACCTCTCGATCCCCCTGGGCGGCACCGCGGACGTGGGCTTCTGGGACCTTCCCCACCACCCCGAGGGGCTCCGAAAGCCCTACCTGATCCTCAGCATGGAGCTGGGCAAGGACGGCTACCTCTCCCCGCCGACGGATCCCGAATGGGACGATACCTTGGAGACGTTCCATCTCGAAAACCTGCCCACAGCATTCACGGGTCCTCTCTTCGGCACCACCTGGACAGCGTATTCCAGCGTCAACGCGAACACCCTCATGGGCATGCCCTACGCAGTGCGCATCGAGCAGGACATCCCGACCCTGGTCGGGGAAGGCCTCCTCAGGATTGAAGAAGGGAGCGCGTTCATCCACCAGGGCCCCCAGGTACGCCGGATCAGGGCGTTGCTCGAGGACAACGGAGCACTCCTCCTGGCAGCGAAAGACGGCCTCTGGCGCTTTGACACGGGTTGGACTCCCCAGCCGGTGCCGTCCGCTAGCCGGGGAATCCGAGCCCTGCGACGAGATCCCGTCTCCGGGGACGTCTGGGCAGCGGGGGGAGAGGGCACCCTCTGGCGACGGGACTCCGCTGGCTGGCACCTGAAAGACAGCGGCATCGAATACCTCCTGCACGACGTATGGGCCCACGGCGACACCGTCGCTGCCGTGGGAAAGCTGGGCTCCCTGGTGATCTCCCAGGACGGGATGATGACGCCCGTAGGGTCCACCTGGCCGTCGGTCCCTGACCTCTACGGGGTCTGGGGCCCCGACCCCTCCACCATCTACGCGGTCGGGGAGGAAGGCACGGTGCTGCGCTGGTCCGACGGCGCATGGAGCGCGGCCTGGACCCTGGGTAATGACACCCTCTACGCCATCGACGGCGAGGGCCCCGACGCCTTCTGGGTAGCGGGGGCGTCGGGGCACCTCTACTTCTACAACGGCACCGACTGGCTCCTCCTGGAAACCGGGAGAATCGGGGACCTCCGCGCTGTCCGCTCCATCGGTGCGGGGCGCGCCTTGGTCGCTGGGGAGGACGGGACCCTCCTCGCAGTTGACGATCTCGTTGCTGTCACCCCTCTTCAGACAGGCAGCCGACAGGATCTCCTCTCGGTGGAGGCAGTGGGTACGACCACAATCTGGGCCGGGGGAATAGCGTCCTTCGACATCGGCCCCTTCCACCCCTACCCCGCGGTCCTCCAGCCCCACGCAAACAGCCCCTTCGACTGGGAGGTAATCGCGTGGAATTTCCATGACGGCGGCGGCCTGAAGCCCACCTGGCAGTCCCTCACCCTGACCACCATGGAGGGCTTCCCCTTCTGGCAGATGATGGCCGACGGCTCTGTCCGCGAGATAACGATACCGCCCCTGGCTGCAATCGTCGGGGTCAACCTGATCCCGGACGGGGATAAGCGCTTCACCCTCACCGCTGCCCATTCCCCCAAATTTGACATTGACGACTATCGGAACAACGATACCAGCATCTACGATCGGGCGTCCTGGGCCATCGACATGGTCTTGTTCAAATAGGCCCTTGGCTCGTGGTATGGGAGGGATAATGGCGCAGTTGGTTATCGCTGCCAGTTCGGTGACGGGGCTCCTACGGCAACACAACGAGGACGCCTGGCGGATCTATCGGGATCAGGAATTCGTGCGGTCCACGGATCGGGGCTGCCTGGTCGCAGTGGCCGACGGCATGGGCGGCGGTCGCGCTGGCCGCGACGCCGCGTGGATGTCCGTGGACCAGTTGGCGCACTACTACCATACCCCCACGAAGAAATTCAAAGGGGAGGAGACCCTCCAGGCCATGGT
>CAYOTU010000347.1:0-4430 GCA_964406905.1 uncultured Myxococcales bacterium
TGGATCTGGAGCCGGATAATATCCAGGCCATCGAGGCCCTCGAGCGCCTTTACCTCCAGGAAGAGCGCTTCGAGGACCTCGTTGAGGTGTTCAGGCGCCACGCTGGGCTGGTCGATGGGATCGCCCCACAGGTGGACCTCCTCGAGCAGGCAGCAGCTCTCTACGTCCATGAGATCGGTGACCTGGACAGTGCGGTTTCCGTGAACCTCGTGATCCTTGACCTCGATCCGACCCACGCAGCGACCCTCGATCGCCTTGAGGAGTTGTACCAGGAGCAGGGGGCATGGGAACAGGTCCTGGATATCCTGGACCGCAAGATCCGGCTCTCCGGGGATGAGGCAGCGGTCCTGGAGTTCTACCTGCGGAAGGGCACGCTCTACCGGGAGGAGTTGTACGCACCCGACAAGGCCAGGGAGCAGTACTTCCTTGCCTTGGAGCGCTCTCCGACCTCAGTGAAGGCCGCGGACGAGCTGGTGGCGATGTACGAGGACGAGGAGGACTGGGAGCGGGCCACAGCGGTCCTTGCATCCCTAGCGAACAGCATGGGGAGCGACGAGGAGCGAGCCCATATCCAGGTGCGCCTGGGCGGGATCTTCCAGAACCGCATGGATGACATGGACCAGGCTATCGAGATGTTCGAGGCAGCGCTGGACGGCATCCCCGGGATGCCCGCTGCCATGGACCCGCTGGTGGAGATCTACCTGGCGCAGGAGCGTTGGGCCAAGGTCACGGCCCTTCTCCAGATGGTCCGGGAGCGAGTCGAGGCCGAGGGTGACACCGAGCGCCTGGTGGACGTGCTCTACAAGACCGGCTATTCGGCCCAGCAGATGGGCGACAGCGATGAGGCTCTGCGCCAATACCGGTCAGCGTACGACAAGGATCAGGGGCACGTCCCGACCTTGACGGGCCTTGCAGCGCTGAACCAGCGCCTGGGGAACTTCGATGCAGCGGAGACCTACTACCGCAGCCTCCTCCACGTGGCCGAGACCCAGATGGACGACGACCAGAAGGTCAGCGTCTACCGGGCCCTCGGTGAGGTCGAGATGGAGTTGGGTCGACCCAAGCTGGCGGAGGAGTACCTCGCCAAGGTCATTGAGTTACAGCCCAGCGATCGGGCCTGCCTCGACGACTTGGCCCGTCTCATGGACCTGCACCAGGACTTCGATGGGGTCATTCGCTACAAGCAGCAGCTCCTGGATCTGGTGGATGATGGCCTCGAACGCCTGACAATTCAGCTCAGCATCGGGGACATCTACCGGGAGCGGCTCGACCGCCTCGACGATGCGATCGAGGCTTATCGCGGGGCCTTGGACATAGATCCCGGCTCCCGCACCGCGCTGGTCAAGCTCCTGGAGATCCACATCCAGGGCCACCGCTTCGGCGAGGCCGTGGATATCCTGCGTCAGCTCCTTGACGCGGAGCATGAGCCCCGGAAGAAGGCCTACTACACCTTCACCATCGCCACCATATACAACGAGCACATTAGCGACGATCTACAAGGATCACCTCGAACAGCCCCTGGACGCTGCGGATTTCTACCAGCAGACCCTCGATCTGGATCCCGACAAGCTCGAGGCCTTCCAGGCGGTGGACGCACTGCTGACCAGCCAGAAGGCATGGGAGGAGTTGGAGACGGCCTACCGGAAGATGATCGGCCGAGTAAAGGATACCGACAACACCAAGCTCCAGTTCATGCTCTACAAGAACCTGGGCGAGATCTACCGGTCCCGCCTCGACCGTCCCGACTACGCGATATCCAGCTTCGAGCTGGCCGCAAAACTCAAGCCCGATGCGGTCAAGGTCCTTGAGATACTGGCCCAGCTCTATGAGCAGGCCAGCGATTTCCCCAAGGCCGTGGCCATCAACCGCGACCTGGCCCGGAACGACCCGGAGCGGGTCGCCTGTTACAAGCAGATGACCCGGTACTACCAGGAGATGGGCCGTACGGACGAGGCCTGGGTTACCGCGTCGGTGCTGGTCCTGTTGCGCAAGGCCTCCGGAGAGGAGGCGTCCTTCTACAAGGAGCACCGCACCCCCGGATTATCCCAGCCCCAACGGAGCCTGGACCAGGGCCTCTGGACTCAGTCCGTGTTCTCCAGGGGCGAGAACCAGCAACTCGGCGAGATCTTCCAGATCCTCTACGAGGTCGTTGGCCACCGTATGGGTGGCAAGGACCTCAAGGAGCTGGGGCTCAAGCGGCGGGACGAGGTCAACGTCAAGGACCGCACCCTCTTCGGGAACGTCTTCCGGACCACCAGCCAGCTTCTTGGGATCCCCACGCCGAAGGTCTACCTCTCGGAGAAGAACTTCGGTATCCACATTGAGGGGACCGTGCCCCCGATCCTTGTGATCGGCCGGGATATGCTCGAGCAGAAGACAGATCGGGAGCTGGGCTTTGTGCTCGGCAAGTACCTCGCATATTTCCACCCGTCCCACCTCTTTGCTGGGACATACGGCTCCGCGGCGCTGAAGATGCTGTACTCAGCGGCGTTGCGTTTCGTACATCCCGAGGTCAAGGTCGAGGGCAACGCGGAGGACGTCGAGTCCCTGCGCGATGAGCTGGCCCGGAAGATTTCAAATCCCCTGGCCAACCGGCTGGCCGCCGCTGTGGAGTCCTTCCACTCCCGGGGACAGACCCCGGGCCTGAGCACTTGGCTCACCAATGTCGAATTTACAGCAAACCACGCTGGTCTGCTGGTCTGCGGCGATTTGGACGTAGCGGCCAAGTCCCTGGCCCAGGAGAGCATCTCCTTCTCCAAGCTGCCGCCCAAGGAGAAGGTCAAGGAGTTGGTGGTCTACGCCATCTCCGAGGAGTACCTCGAATTGCGCCAGACCCTCGGTATTACCGTCGGGTAGGGGCGTGTCCGGGACCCTCTACGTCGTCGCCACGCCCATCGGAAATCTCTCGGACGTGACCCTGCGTGCGATTGAGACTTTCAAGGCAGCGACAGTCATAGCGTGCGAAGACACCCGTCGGACCCGTAAGCTCCTCTCTCACCTGGGCATCGCCGCACCAAAGCTGATTTCTCTCCATGAGCACAACGAGGAGCGGCGTCTGGACGGCCTGCGGAATCTGCTTCAGGGTGGGACCGACGTGGTCCTCGCATCCGACGCAGGGACTCCGACGGTGTCGGATCCAGGGTACCGTCTCGTAACGGACTGCGTGGAGAACGCGGTCCGCGTGGTTCCGATCCCGGGGCCCTGCGCCGCAATTGCAGCGCTCAGTGCGTCGGGGTTGCCCACGGATCGCTTCCTCTTCCTGGGGTTTCCGCCCCACAAGAAGTCGAAGCTGGACGCATACCTGGACGAGGCCCTCGTACCGGGCCGGACCTCAGTCATTTACGCACCCTTACGCCGGGTCCCGAAGCTTCTGGAGCGCATGTCCACCCGCGCACCCGAGGCCCGCGTGGTTATGGCGCGGGAGCTGACCAAGCTCCACGAGCAGTTCCTGCGCGGCACCGTGGAGGATCTCCTTCGTGACGTCGACCAGATCCCCATGAAAGGGGAGTGCTCCCTGGTGGTCCACCGTCCGAAGTAAGCGTCGTTAACCTCCTTCCTACTCACCGTAGACCAGTGTAATCTATTAGAACAGACGAAGGAGGACGCTGTGGCGAGGAAGCGAAAATCCCAGAGCAGCCTGTTCCCCAACGCGCCGGAGGTCGAGAAGAAGCTCCGCATCGGGACTGCGCTCAACGAGCAGCATCTGGCTTTGCTGGAGGAGTTGGCTGTCCTGGCGCGGGAGGCGCCCCCGGATGATCTCCTCGAGCGGCCCTTTCATGGGGCCCACGGGGAGCTCTACTTCCGCCTCCGCTCAGCGTTTGGGAGCTACTATCGGGCACTGGCGACCCTGGTCAGGCAGCTTACCTCCCCGATCCTGGGAGCAGAGGAAGCGCTGGACGGCCTGCGGAGCCATTACCGCAGCGGTGTGCGGCTCGATGAGGCCCACTTTTTGCGGACGGACCCAAGCCTCGGCCGGGCGCTCCTCCAGCACTTCGGGGATCTCGTCGCGGCCTTCACTGCCGCTGAGCTTGATCCTGCGCTCGTCCTGCAGGACCGGAATCTGGACGATGTGGCCCTCCTGGCCCGGGCGATTCAGCTTCTGGGCCGGACCGGTGGCCGAACAGCCCGTGAGTGGGAGGCCCTGGACCCCCTGCTCGTAGAGGCGGCCCGCCACCGCTTTGAACGGGTGAGCGACTTCTTCGGCTGGCTGGACGCGCAGATGGTGGATCGGCCGGTGATTCACGCGGTACGGGACCGGCGCCAGGTAACCCGCCTCCTGGCCGATGCGGTGCCGCCGGTGGGCCGCGGGGGTAAAGGCCGCTCTCTCTCGGGCAAGCGTTATGACATAGCGACCTGTATCCCCGGGGGCCGCAACCTCTACCTCCTGACCGCTTTCGGCCTCTTGTTCCGGCTGCAACCGGACCAGATGC
>CAYOTU010000348.1:0-4421 GCA_964406905.1 uncultured Myxococcales bacterium
GGGGTCGCAGGTGTCCAGGGTGCACTCCATGTCGTCGTCGCAGTCCAGCGGGGTACCCTCGCAGACTCCGAGTGAGCACTTGTCGTGCTTGGTGCAGATGCTGTTGTCGTTACAGGAGACCGTGTTGTAGGGGTGGAGGCAGCCCACGCCCGAGTCGCAGACGTCGTCGGTGCAGATGTTCAAGTCGTCGCAGTCCACTGCGATGTAGGCGCAGAGCCCGTCCGCGCATTCGTCATTGGTGCATTCGTCCCCATCGTCGCAGGGGGTCAGCTCGTTGCAGCATCCCTCAGCGAACGTGTGCTGGCAGCCCAGGACGGGATCGCACCAGTCGTCGGAGCAGTCGTTCTGGTCGTCGCACTCCGCAGCGGAGGAGCAGAGTGCGACGAAGACGGTCTCTTGCACCATGACCCGATCGTAGAAGAACCCGTCGGTGACGGTGAGGGTCGGGGTCCAGTCCCCCACGTCCGCCTCTGTTGACGGTGCCAGCGCGATACGCACCCGGGTGTGTTCGCCGTCGGGGAGGGGGGAGACAGCGTCCAGGGACGCGTGGAGCGGCCCGGTGAGGTAGGCCGAGAGGGGGTGGGACGAGTCCGGGTCCTTCACCGTTACCAGGACCAGGGCGTCTTCTCCGGGCTGGAGCATCAGGGGCGTCAGGGTCTCCTGGACCCGTGGGGGGATCCCTGCACCTACCATGACGTTGTCCAGGGCCCATAGCGCCAGGTTCGTGCCCTGGGGCACCGTGGCGCAGAACGCCACCCGGAAGGCTCCCGCCGTGATCTTGTTCGGCAGGGTCGCCATCCACGGGGTGGTGCGATTCTGGGGTTCGTCGAAGGTCAGGGACCAGACGGTCTCGACCTCGTTCGGCAGGGCCGCGGGCCATACGTCCAGGCGCAGGGAACCGACGGTTCCGGACGTGGTCGCTTCCACCCATTGTTCCCAGGTCGTGGAGACGACCTCGTCGGGGTGGCCCTCAAAAGTCGGGGAGATCAGGCAGCCGGCGCTGGAGCCCTCGGTCGCGTCGAAGGAGAGAGTCAGGCGCTGGTCAGGACCCAGGGGGCCGCTGCCAATGGTCGGGCTCAAGGTGACGGGCAGGGTCCCGTCCTGGGACCAGCCCGTGGCGTTCAGGGGGACAGCGGCGCCCCAGGTCTCCGCGTGATCAAGGGGCAGGACGCAGTCCGTTATTACCGTGGACTCGCAGTAGCCCGCGTCGCTGCACGCGGCCACCTGGCATGCGCCGTCAGGTGCGGAGCAGTCCGCGTCCTCCGTGCAGCAGCCAACGAGCGTGCCGGGGATGAAGCGGCACTCATAGTCCATGCATAGATCCACGGTGCAAGGATCCGTATCCTCGCATTGCCAGTCCCCCATGCAGCAGCCCTGGGTGGCTTGGTAGATGCACTCGTTCGCGATGCACTTGACCTGGGTGCAGGGATCGTCGTCCTCGACGCAGTCGCCGACCGCGTTGCAGCAGCCCTTACCCTTGGGGATGTGTGAGCACAGGTTGTTCCCGGGGTTGCACTGGTCCTCGGTGCATGCGTCTCCGTCGTCGCAGTCCTCGTCCACGATGCAGCAGTCCTCCTGTGGAATGTGGAGGAGGCGGCATTCGTTCGCGATGCACGCGGGTACCTTGCATGTGTCGATGTCGGTCATGTAGGGGACGCAGTCCTGGGGCATCATGCAGCACCAGGGGATCCACTCGTGGGTGCAGACGTGGGGGCCGAACTGGCAGATATCCTGGGTGCAGAGGTTCCCGTCGCCGCATTCATCATTCGCCTTGCAGCATTCGGGCAGGGGGACGTGGGTGCAGAGGTGCGCGAAGAGATTGCAGTCATCGATGGTGCAGGGATCGCCGTCGTCGCAGTACTGGGGTGGCCCAGCGAGGCAGTACTCCGGGTCCACCAGATGCTGACACTCGTAACCCTCGCATATGTCGATGGTCTCGGGCATCTCGTCAGCGCAGTCGGGGTCCACCAGGCAGCATTGCGTGCCGCCTGGGCTGGTGTGGTGGCAGGTCTTGTAGCTATCCGAGGGTTCCTGTTTGCAGAAGTCGATGGTGCAGGGGTTTACGTCCACGCAGTCCGCGTCTGCCATGCAGCACCCCGGTTGGGTCGGAGAGACCACGTTCCGGCAGGCGTGGTTGGCGCAGGTGTCGATGGTGCAGGGGTTCCCGTCGGTGCATTCCGTGTCGAGGTTGCAGCAGCCGGGGAGGGGCTGATGCGTGCAGGCGAGGGTCTGCGGCTGGCATAGATCCAGGGTGCAGGGATCGCCGTCGTTGCAGTCCACGGGGTAGAGGCAGCAGTCGAAGATCAAATCGTGGCGGCAGAGGGGAGCTCCGCTATTTCCGCAGGTGTCCAGGGTGCAGGGGTTGTCGTCCTCGCAGAGGGGTGAGGTGAAGTAGAGGAAGAAGCCGTCGGTGTTCGTCTCCCCTGGGGTGCCCTTGTCCACTCCGCTTGCCCAGGGGAGGGACGCGGGGAACCAATGGGAGGGCGTGTTGTTGTCCAGGTAGGGGTTCACCAGCTCCATCGACGCGCCGGGCACCATGTTGAAGGTCCCGCCGTATTCGACCCGATCTCTCTCCACGCCCTGTGCATCCTTGAGGATGATTTCGTCTGCGCCGTTGGACAGGATGAAGTTGTAGTACACGTAGTCCGGGGCCAGGCCTCCGTTGGCCTGGGGGTTGTTGGAGCGCGCCAGGAGCATATAGCCCCCCGGGGAGATCAGAAGAGACGAGCCCTGGATCATGTGGCCGTCCGCGCCGTCATCCCAGAGGGACCAGCCGTCAACGTTCACGGGGGAGAGGGACGGGTTGAAGAGTTCGATCCACTCGCCCGTGATGTCTTCGTTGCCCTCGGGGTTGTTCATGAACTCGTTGATCACCACCGACGCATCCTGTGGCGGGGCGCAGAGGTCTGGATCCGGGATGGTCACGCAGGTCTTGTACAGGACGCCGTCCAGCAGCTCGCAGAGGTTTATCTGGCCCATCGGGGGCGCTGGGCAGTCCACCGCTGTGGCGCAGCAGCCGGGCTTGTTCTCGGACGGAATGTTGACGCAGGTTCCAGTCGAAGCTTCCCCCTCGATCATGCATTGCGCGTCGAGGCAGGAGTTCATGGGGATGCAGTCCTCGTCCACGGTGCAGCAGTCTATCGCTGTGCGCAGGTGACGGCACTCGCCGCCCGCGCAGACCACCTCAGTGCAGGGGTCACCGTCGTCGGTGCAGTCCTCCACCGTGGCGCAGGCCTCCAGCGCGAAACGTCCGGTCTCCAGCGATGCAGGCTCGTCCGCGATGCAGCTGGCCAGCAGCCCGAACAAAATGGCGATCAGACTGATGCTGCGAAGCATCTCCCCAGTTTTCCACATCGGTTCCTCCCGGAGGACGGCCCCGTCGGGTCTCAAGCCTGGTTTTCCGCAGCGAGCCAGGAACGGATACCGTTCAGCTCCTTGCCCCATCGCTGGGAATCCAGGTGGATCTCCAAGAACGCAGTATACAGGTCTTCCAGGAGCTTGTGGAGTTGTTCCAGGAGCCAGAAGCGTTCGATTACCCGATCGTCGGATTCTTCTTTAAGGAGAGCGGGGAGGCGCACCGAGCCCAGCGCGAACTTCGGGCCGTTGAAGGTGAGCTTCCACTCCCGGTCGTTGCCCCGGCTCACGACGAGCACCGCCTCCTCCACTACCTTGCCGCGGCGCAGGGCTTCGAGGGCCTCGTGGCTGTGTGCGGGGGTCTTTCCCTTGAAGAGATCCACCTCTTTGGCGACGAGGGGGGAGATTATCTTTATCTTGTCCTCGAACCACACCTCCACGGGGCCGTCCGAGGTTTCCACCGCGCCTTCGCCCACGGTGGATTTGTAGAGGAGCCAGGTGATGAACTCCGCGCCGAAGTGGCGGGTACGCTCGATTCGATCAGACAGGTCCATGGTTTCCCCCTACAGTTCCGGCTCGACGAGGAGCGCGGTGTTCCAGTCCAGGAGTTGCTCAGCACGATCCTCACCCAGGCGATCCGCTGCAACGGTGTAGGGTGTGTCGGGCAGCAGGCGAAGGCCGAAGGTCTCGGTGAAGAGCTCCTTGAATGGCGCGACCATGGTCGCTGCCCGGCTGAAGAACCAGGCCCGGCCAGAGTCGGTATTCCACACCAGCTCAGCGAGCTTGATCGTGGGGACGGTGCGGTTCATGAGGTCGAACCTGACCTCTTCTGCGAGTTCCTCCTGCTCCTTGCGGTTGAGGCGGTCGCGGCCGTCCTTCTTGAGGCGTTCTGCGACGGCCTTCTCCACATGGAGCTTGAGCTGGCCGCCGGGCAGGGAGAGCACGTCCATACGGAGCGCCAGTAGCAGGGTCTCACCCCGGAACAGTGTGGCCAGGGAGAAGTCTGTTGAGAATGGGTCGTCAGCGAGGACCCAGCCGACAGATTTGTCCTTCTCCGTGCCGGGCTT
>CAYOTU010000349.1:0-4415 GCA_964406905.1 uncultured Myxococcales bacterium
AAAACAGGTGACAATTTACGACAGCGATGACGGAAAAACGTCGATCCGAGAGGATCCACTTCCTCTTGTACGGTCGTCGAGTCGCCTCGCTGCCGGTGCCTGCTAACCGAGGTGTACCGCTCCGTACATTGAGGGAGGCAGGTGCCGGCAGCGGGGATGAATCGGCGGCAGGGACTACTTTTTAATGCCGTATTTGGCCATTTTATAACGCATGGAACGGAAGCTCAGGCCCAGGCGCTCCGCTGCCCGGGTCACGGAGCCGCCCGCGGCCCGCAGCCCCTCGGATACGTGGTGCCGCTCGATCCGCTCGAGGTACTGGTCCAGGGAGAAGTCGGGACCCAGGCCCTCAATGTGCTCCGAGCGGTTCAGGGACGCCTCCCCCTCGTTGTAGGACCGGAGCACCTTGGGCGGGAGGGACTCCACAGAGATCCAGTCGCCGGTCTCGAAGGCAACAGAGCGCTCCACCAGGTTCTCCAACTCCCGAACGTTCCCGGGAAACGCGTAGGTCAGGATGACACGGAGGGCCTCCTTGGAGAACCCCCGGATCTCGCGGCCCAACTCCGACGCGTACTTCTTGAGGAAGTGCTGGGCCAGCAGGGGGATGTCGTCCCGCCGATCCCGCAGGGGCGGGACATCGAGATGGATCACGTTGAGGCGGAAGTAAAGGTCCTCCCGGAACCGGCCAGACTCGACCTCCTCCTCCAGATTCCGGTTTGTAGCGGCGATGATCCGTACGTCCACCTCGATCTCCCGGGTGCCGCCCACGGGCTTGATACGCTTCTCCTGGATGAGACGGAGCAGCTTGACCTGCATCAGGGGCGGCAATTCGCCAATCTCATCCAGGAAGAAGGTGCCCTGGTGGGCCACCTCGGCCATGCCCTTCTTGTCGGAGATGGCGCCGGTGAAGGCCCCCTTCACGTGGCCGAAGATCTCGCTCTCCATGAGGTCGTGGGGGATCGCACCACAGTTGAGCACAGCGAAGGCCTTTCCACCTCGCAAGCTGGCGTAGTGCACCGCCCGTGCGACCATCTCTTTGCCGGTACCGCTCTCGCCGGTGATGAGGACCGTGGACCTGGTCGGTGCGATCTGGCGGACCTGGCGAAAGATCTCCCTGATCGGCACACTACGCCCGATGATCCGCTGGAAGGGCTCGCCCTCCTGGATCGCCTCCAGGAGGCGCTGGTTCTCCGCCACCAGGTGGCGCTTCTCCAGAGCCTTCTCGATGACGATCTTGATCTCCTCGTTGTTGAAGGGCTTCGAGAGATAGTTGAAAGCACCCAGACGCATGGCCTCGATCGCTGTCTCCACCGCGGAATAGGCGGTGATGACGATCACCTCGGTGTCGGGGGACTGACTTTTTGTCCCGCCCAGGACATCCAGCCCCGTCACCCGGGGCATCTTCAGGTCAGTGATCACCAAGTCGTAAGTCTTGCGGGCCACCAGGTCGAGGGCCTCTTCCCCCGACGCTGCGGTTTCGACATCGTGCTTCTCGCGGCGCAGGAGGATATCGAAAAAATCCCTCATGCTCTTCTCGTCATCAACCACCAGAATACGGCTCATCGCTGTTCACCTCCCGACATCCGGCTCAGCTCCACGCGAAAGGTCGTCCCCTGACCGGGCTGCGAGGAGACCCTGATCGTTCCACCGTGCCGCTCTACGTTGTTCTGCACCGTAGCAAGGCCGAGGCCGGTCCCCATCTCCTTGGTGCTGAAAAACGGATCGAAGATCTTCTCTATCATCTCCGGCGGGATGCCCTCACCGGTGTCATCCACTTCCAGGACCAGCCATTGCCCCCGGGTGCCGTCGAGACGCAAGATCACCCCCCCCCCCGCCGGGGTGGCGTCCACCGCGTTGTTAAGCAGGTTCCAGACGACCTGGCGCAAACCGTTGGCCTCTCCGGAGACGGTGGCGTCGCCCTCGGCCATGACGGAAACCGAGATCTCCGCTGCCCGGGGCTCATGGCCGATCAATTCGGTGACCTCGCGACAGATCGCGGCCAGGTCCACTTGCTCCCGAGGTGCCTTCCGGGGCTTCGCGTACGCGAGAAACTCAGTGATCCAGTGGTTCAGGTGGTCGGCCTCCTGCACGACGATGTCCATGAGCCGCTTCTCGTCTCCTTGAGGATGAGTCAAACTGGACAGAAGCTGGATTGAACCGCTCATGGACGCCAGAGGGTTGCGGATCTCGTGGGCGATACTCGCTGCCAAACGCCCGATGGTGGCCATGCGCGCGCCACGCTCGATGGCCTTCTCCATCTCCATCACGTCGGTGACGTCCCAGAAAAGGACCACGCGGCCCAGGATACGCCCAGCGCTGTCCCGCAGCGGGTTAATCGTCCAGCGGGTGAACGTCTTGCGCATGGAACGCATCTGGATAGTGGTCTCGCTCACCGCACGGCCCGACTTGTCCGGGTTGGTGAGGATCGGGCCCAGATCCGGGAAGAAGCTCACCACGGTCTGGCCGACAACCGTTTCCTGGCTCTGGGCCAGCCAGTTCAAGGCCCAACGGTTTGCGAAGGTAACCCGATGCTCCGTGTCGAGGGTGATCAGGCCATTGTCCAGGCTCTGGATGATGTTCTGGTGCAGACGACGCAGCTTCTCCATGCCAACACGCTGTGCAGAGAGGCGGTTGTCCGCCTCGCGCACCTGCTCAGCAAGGAAGCTTGAGAGAAAGGCCACCGCGTAGAAGGCCACGATATTGGTGGCGAAGTTCAGCACAAACTGAGACCAATTCTGAAAGCCTCCGCCGACATCGGGGAAGATCTGCTCCAAGAAGGGCTGGGCCGTCCCGAGGTTGATGACCCCGTGCTGGATCATGGCCACCAGGAGGAGCATCACCGTGGAGGAGAGCGCCGTCACCAGGGCGCCGGTCCAGTAGAGCACGATGCTCGCGTTGATGATGAAGAGAGAATAGAAGAAGGTGAAGACGCTGTCTATCCCGCCGGTGACCAGCACCAGCACCGACGCGAACGCAGTGTCCACGACAAACTGAGACATACCCAGCGCGGTGACCACCCACTCCTCCCGTACCCGCTCGATCACGTAAGAGAAGAGCAGGGACAGGACGATCATCGCGCCCGTTGCGTGGTAGAGCAGGTGCTGGGTGCTCCACAAGGGGAGGGTCCCTCCCCGCTGCCCGCTGAAGAGTAAGGTCGCAACCAGGAGAACCGTCGCGACCAGGACGCGGAACAGGTTCAGAAGGAGAAGACGATCCCGACTGGACGAGGAGTAGGAGACGAGGGGCATAGCAGATGCCAGGTTCACAGGTTCTAGCCGCCGATGTTGTCGGCCATGGTGAAGATCGGCAAGTACATCCCGATGAGGATGGTCCCGACCATGCCGCCGAGGAGCACGAGGATCAGGGGCTCCATCAGCGAGGTGACACTGTCCACCGCTGCATCCACCTCGTCATCGTAGAAGTCAGCGATCTTCCCGAGCATGACGTCCAACGCACCCGTGGACTCCCCGACCGATATCATCTGGATGACCATCTTCGGAAAGACCTCCTTCTCCATGAGGGGCGCGGCGATGGTCTTTCCCTGGGCGACCTTGTCCCGGGTATAGAGAATCGACTCCTCGATGACCATGTTCCCCGATGTCTTGGCGACGATTTCCATGGCATCGAGAATCGGCACGCCGGAGGAGACCAGGGTCCCGAGGGTGCGGGTGAATTTGGCGATGGAGGCCTTCTTGATCAGAGTGCCGAACACGGGAGTACGTAGCACCAGCCAGTCCTTCCCGTAGTGGAGTCTGTCGTTGCGCATCATGAGCCGGTAGATGACTACCAACGCGATGACGCCCGCTATCGCGAACGGGGCCCAGACGATGAACTGGTCGGAGACCTCGACCAGGAACTGGGTGAGCTTGGGCAGCTCCCGATCTCCGAGGCTCTTGAACATGCCTGCGAAGGTCGGGACGACCTTCCACAGCAGGCCGGCAGTGATGAGCGAGGAGATGGCCAGAATGGTGAGGGGGTACTTCATGGCCCCCTTCACCCGGGCCGTGAGCTTCATGCTCTTCTCGGTGTATGCGGCGAGACGGTTGAGGATCGTATCAAGGATACCGCCCATCTCACCCGCTGCCACCAGGTTCACGAAGAGGTTGTCGAAGACCTTGCCGTGCTTCTTGAGGGAGTCAGCGAAGGTGTTACCTTGCTCCACCGAATCCTTCACCGAGAAGAGAATCTTCTGGAAACCCGGGTGGGGCTCCTGGGTCGCAAGAATATCCAGGCATTGGACCAGGGGCAGCCCCGCGTCGATCATGGTCGCCATCTGGCGAGTGAAGATCACGATGGTCTTGACCGGGATCTTGTTGAACCCCGGAATGACAATATTCTGCCTCTTCTTCCGGACCCGGATGACCGCAATCCTGTTTTCGGTCAGAGACTTCTCCGCGGCGGCCATGTTGGCGGCTTCG
>CAYOTU010000350.1:0-4392 GCA_964406905.1 uncultured Myxococcales bacterium
CGTCGAGGATCCGCTCCGCCTCGGAAAGATCGATCTGTTCCTTCTTGTACTCCTGCCAGGGTAGGGCGAGGATCCAGTCCAGGTAGTTTCGGACGACGGTGGCCTCCGCGGACATGGGTGACATCATACGCAGCTTGGTCAGCTCCCGTTTGAAGCGGTCCATGGCCTCTTCAGGCAGCTTCAGCTCCCGGGACTTCTCCTCCAACTCGGTCAGCTCGTTACGGAACTCGTCCTTTTCGCCAAGCTCCTTCTGGATGGCGTTTATCTGCTCATTGAGGTAGTAGTCACGCTGACTTTTCTCCATGGATTTGCGGACCCGGCCTTTGATTTTTCTCTCCACCACGAGGATCTCGGTCTCGGCCTGGAGGAGTTGCAGGAGACGTTCGAGGCGGTCGGTCGCGCCGAAGAACTCCAGCATGGCCTGGCGGTCGGGCATCTTGAGAGGCAGGTGGGTGACCACCGTGTCGGCCAAGCGCCCAGCGGTTTCCAGTGCGGAGATCGACATGACGATCTCGGGCGGGATCTTTTTCGAGAGCTTAGCGTAGGCCTCGAACGCGGACTTGACGCTCCGCATGATGGCCTCGGAATCGGTGTCGGGTTCGTCGTCCACCAACTCCACCTCGACCTCGAAGTGGTCCTCGGTCTCGGCGTAGCTCTGGATAACGGCCCGCTGGTGGCCCTCGACCAGGACCTTGACCGTGCCGTCCGGGAGCCGCAGGAGCTGGATGATCGTGCCGATGGTCCCCACGGTGTGGATGTCCGCTGGTTCGGGGTCCTGGACCTTCGCTACTTTCTGGGCAGCCAGGAAGATCTTCCGGTCCCGGGGCATGGCGGTGTCCAGCGCGGCGACGGACTTCTTTCGTCCCACGAAGAGGGGGACGACCATATGGGGGAACACCACGATGTCCCTGAGCGCCAGCAGCGGGAAAGTTTTTTCAGCCATTCTATCCTCGCCAGATGATTTCAAGGTTTAAGTAAGGAGCGGTTCAGGCCGGCGGGCACTACTTTACGGCCTCGGCCTCGGCCTCGGAGCGATACACGAAGATGGGGCCGTTGCGGGTCCCGTCCACAGCGTTTTCGTCGATGATGATCTCCTTGACGTTGTCCATGGACGGAATGTCGTACATGACGTCCAGAAGGATATCCTCGATAATCGAGCGTAATCCGCGGGCTCCTGCCTTTCGCTTTTGAGTCTTCTCCGCTATTTGCACCAGGGCCTGATCCGTGAAGGTCAGCTCCACACCGTCGAGCTGGAGCAGGTATTGATACTGCTTGAGGAGAGCGTTTTTCGGCTTGGTGAGGATCTCGACGAGTGCCTCCTGGCTGAGTTCGGACAGGGTTGCCACTACCGGCACCCGGCCGACGAACTCGGGAATCATGCCGAATTTGAGCATGTCCTCCGGCTGAACCTGGGCCAGAATTTTGCCGATCTCCTTCTTGGAGGGGTCCTTCACGTCAGCGCCGAATCCGAGGGTCTTATGCCCGATCCGTTGCTCGATGATTGTCTCCAGTCCGGAGAACGACCCCCCACAGATGAAGAGGATGTCCGTTGTGTCCACCTGGATGAAGTCCTGCTGCGGGTGCTTGCGGCCGCCCTTTGGGGGCACGTTGGCGATGGTGCCCTCGAGGATCTTCAGCAGGGCCTGCTGGACGCCCTCGCCGGAGACGTCCCGTGTGATCGAGGGGCTGCCGGCCTTTCGGGCGAGCTTGTCGATTTCGTCGATGTAGATGAGCCCTTGGATCGCGTTGTCCACGTCGTAATCAGCGTTCTGGAGGAGGCCTACGATGATATTCTCCACGTCTTCGCCGACGTAGCCCGCCTCTGTGAGGGTCGTGGCGTCTGCGATGGAGAAGGGGACATCGAGGAGCCGCGCCAGGGTCTGGGCCAGGAGTGTCTTGCCCGTGCCTGTGGGGCCCATAAGCAGGATGTTGCTCTTCTGGAGTTCCACCCCCTGGGGGGTCCGCTTCTTGTTACCGATGCGTTTGTAGTGGTTGTACACCGCAACGGACAGGACCTTTTTGGCAGCGTCCTGGCCGATGACATACTCATCGAGCTGGGACTTGATGTCCCAGGGCTTGGGCAGGGATCGGCCGCTGGGGAGGCGCTCCGGAGTCTCGACTTCATCCGCGATGATCTCGTTGCAGAGGGAGACGCATTCATCGCAGATGTAGACCGAAGGGCCGGCGATGAGTTTGCGTACCTCCTTCTGGCTCTTCCCGCAGAAAGAGCAATGGAGGATTGTATCGTTCTTTCGCCTGTCCGCCATGGGGAGACCTCAGTTCATCTATTCCTGCCGATAGTATAGTGCGGACGCTCACCCTTTCAAGGAAAGCACCACAGACAGGTTCAGTCTTCCAGCCGCCGCTGGATTACCTCGTCGATGAGGCCGTACTCCACCGCCTCGTCAGGACCCAGGTAAAAGTCCCGATCCGTGTCATGAGCCACGACATCGATATCCCGTCCCGTATGGTCCGCTATGATCCGGTTGAGCTGGTCCTTGATGTGTACTACCTCCCGGGCTTGGATTTCCGCGTCGGTGGCCTGGCCGCTGAATCCGCCCAGGGGCTGGTGCAGGAGCATCCGAGCGTGGGGGAGGCTGAAACGCCGTCCTTTGGTCCCCGCTGAGAGGAGGATCGCCGCGAGGCTGAAGGCCTGCCCTACGCAGAGGGTGGAGATCGGACACTTCACGTACTGCATCGTGTCGTAGATCGCCAGGCCTGCGGTGACCGAGCCACCCGGGGAGTTTATGTAGATGAAGATCTCCTTGTCCGGGGCCTCAGACTCAAGGAAGAGGAGCTGTGCGATCACGGTGTTTGCCAGGAGGTCGTCCACGGGCGTTCCGATGAAGATGATCCGGTCCTTGAGGAGGCGTGAGAAGATGCTCCACTCGCGCTCGCCGCGGGGCGTGGTCTCGATGACCGTGGGGACCCAGAAGTTGGTGACGTCACGCATCGGACGGCTCCTCGGAATCGGCATCCACGGTCGCAGGCTCCCGGCTGGGATCGTCGGCATCCACGGTCGCAGGCTCCCGGCTGGGATCGTCGGAATCCACGGTAGCAGGCTCCTCTGTGGGAGGGGCTTCAGCCCCGATTTCCTTGGCCTCAGCCTCATCCTTGCCCATAATCCTACGGTACACGCGAGACTCGATGTCCTTGTTGGTCAGGTGCGTCATGACTGACATGTAGAAGTTTTGGGACTTGGGGTCTTTCGGGTCCATGCCGCCCATGCTGCCCATGAGTGCCTGGGCCTGCTGGCTGATCTCCTCCATGTCGGGCTTGATGCCCTCGGTGTCCATGATTTGTGCAATCAGGAGGGTCTTTCGCAGCTCCCTGATGGTCTCGGTGCGGTAGGTCTCCCGCTCTTCGGTCTCATGGGCCTCCATGTCTTCGGGCTCAGGATTGCGGCCTTCCTCGATGTTCTTCTTTGTCGCGTCCCATCGTTCGTTGACCGATCGCTCCAGGAGACGCTCAGGCATGGGGAAGGGATTGGCCTCGATGAGCACTTCCACGATCTGTTCCAGGTGTTCGGCCTCGTGCTCGGACTCCTTCTTCTTGATGAGTTGCTCGCGCAGGAGGCCCCGGTAGGCCAGAACCGAGGTCTCTTCACCGTGGGTGATCTCCTTGACGAAGTCGTCGGTGAATTCCGGCCGTATCCGGTGTCGGGCCAGATTGATCTTCCAGTGGATCCGCACGGTCTTCCCTGCCACGTTCTCAGGCTGGTCGTCTCCGTCGGGCCAGTCGAAGTCCAGGTCGCCCTCGTCCCCCTTGTGGCCCCCGACGAGGACCTGGGCGATCGCGGCGGTGAAGGCCGGGGGCCGCTCCTGCTTGGAGCCGACCACAACGGAGACGCTCTCGGTGCTGGGGACGACGAGGGCCTCGTCGCCTTCGAAGACCTTGATGTGCAGCAGGGCCAGGTCCTCGACGCCCAGCACTACTGTTTCGTCCGCATCCTCGTAGCGGGTGAGGCGGTCCAGCTCCTCTTCGAGGGCCTTGTCCACGTCCTCGTTGCTTACCTCGACCTCGGGTGCGGGGGGATAATCAAGACCATCGACTTCGGCCTTGTAGCGCAGCTTCTCGACACGCGGCTTCTCCTCCACCATGATCTCGATGGTGACTTCCTGGTTGAAGGACTTGAGCTCGGGCAGTTCATCCACCTCGGGGCGGCCGATGGTCTCGAAGGGCAACTCCTTGAGGCCCTCGTCAGCGGCCTTCTCGACGAAGCCCTCCAGGGAACGTAGGAAGATCTGCTCACGGAACGCTGGGATTTGCTTTACTCGTGAGACCTTGGCCTTGAGCTTGGTGTAGCCGCCCGGGATCCGGGCCTGCTTCGCCAACTTCCTGGCCTCTATGTCCGTGACTTCATGTACCTCGGCAATATCGAAGGTGACCCGG
>CAYOTU010000351.1:0-4389 GCA_964406905.1 uncultured Myxococcales bacterium
TTGCCTTCCCGGCGGTCGTCGACTATTCCATGCGAGCGCAGGACGGCCAGATGTTTGGACACGGTGGACCGATCAGATCCGACCAGCTCAGTGAGTTTGCCAACCGAGCACTCGCCGCGTGACAGTCGATCGATGATCTTCAGCCGCGACTCATTGGCCAGAGCTTTGAGCACCCTCGCCTGTTTTTTGAAGATGTCGCCCATGGTTGCGCCACCCTGTCCTCCACGGTTCAATATGGACAGTATGTGGCGAAGTGGCCATGTTGTCAAGCGATTTGCCGGGCCTACAAATTGAGAGTCCTCAGCTTCCACTTCCCTTTCTTGTCGCGCTCAACGATGAAAATGCCTTGACGCATGGAATCTATCTGGTTGCGCAGGGTTACGTAGACTTTCTTCGTGGAACGCTTGACATCAAAGGGGCCGGGGTTCATCTGCTGCACCCAGCCCTTGAAGACGTCGATGTCGTTGACCAGGTAGTTGTGGGCCTGCGTGATGAGGTTCTCCCACTCCTTCATGGCGAGCGCGTCCGCTGCTTTGCTCGAGGATTTACGCCGCGGCAGGACGTACCGCTCGTAGGTCTTGCGCGCGGCCGAGTCACCATCGATCCCGGCCTTGAGCAGCTCGAAGACCACCTCGAGGGGGGTGCCGTCCTCGCCCTCGCTGAAAGGGAAGGGTCCCACGGCCTTGCCGCCGGCCGCGTAGGCAGCGGTGGCGCTCAGGAGCAGGCCTGTAATGAGGGAGAACGAGAGCAGCTTACGCATGGTGACCCTCCTTCGGGGCAAGCGACAATTTAGGCACAATAGGGAATCCGGCCCCCGACATCTAGCCCCAAGTATGATAGATTTACTTGGTGTTGGTGTAACTTCGCTCGATCGGTTTCGTGATGGAGGATCCATGTGGCGTGTCTTGATGTGTGTCATCTGCCTCGTAGCGCTTAACTCATGTGGCAACACAAGTACATCCGGACCCTGGGTCGACCCCGGAGATGTGACCGTTGATCCGGTGGATTTATCAGACTCTATTTCCGTGTCCGAACTCCCCGCGCATGACCTGCCGGGAGTCGATGGTGTCCTCCCGGATCTTCCGCGCGTCGGGCCCGCACCCCGGGTATCGGAGAGCTTCAAAGTCCGTGAGAGCATCGAGCAGATCCAGGTGTGGGGCTTCACGTCGGAGTCTCTCCTGGAGGTCGTGGACGCGAACGGTGTCTTCCTGTCTGAGGGGGCTACGGACTACCAGGGTTCCCTGATTTTACGGGAGTTGCCCCCGGGTGCAGGCTACTCCGTTCGTCCCGTCGAAGATCCTGAGGACTACACCGGGCCCCTCACGGTGCTCTCCGTTGGGGAGAGCCAGCCCGACGAGGAGTTTTACGAGAGCCAGATCCTGGGGCCCGGCTTCGGCTACATCTACATGCGGGATGGGACCCCTCTCTCGATATTCGTGACGATGCCCGGCCCCCCCGAGGAGGGACCGTACCCCACGTTGGTGAGCTATTCGGGGTACAGCCCCTCCCGTCCCGGCCAGTCCCTGGGCGGGATTGTGGAGGGCTTCTGCGGCCTGTATCCGATCCTCTGTGACGCGCCCAGCCCGCCGTCGATGCTGATCACCGGGCTGCTGGGCTACGCGTCCGTGGGGGTCAACATGCGCGGTACCGGATGCTCCGGCGGGGCCTACGACTACTTCGAGCCCCTGCAAATTCTGGACGGCTACGACATCGTCGAACTCGTCGCCCGCCAGGACTGGGTGAAGCACCATGTGGTGGGCATGGTGGGCCTCTCCTTTCCGGGGATATCGCAGATCTTCACTGCGTCCGTGAAGCCGCCAAGCCTCGCGGCCATAGCGCCCATGTCGGTGATCGGCAACACCACGACGACCATGGTGCCGGGAGGTATCTACAACATTGGCTTCGCTATGGAGTGGATAGAAATGGTTCTGGACAAGGCCGAGCCCTACGGCCACGGCTGGATAACGGACCTCGTCGAGGGCGGGGACACGCTATGCGAGGAGAACCAGCTCCTCCATAGCCAGAAGATGGACGTGATTCAGAAGATCTTCGATAACCCTTACTACACCGATGAAGTCGCTCTCCCCCTGGACCCTCACGAGTTCGCCCACGACATCGAGGTTCCGGTGTTCCTCGTGGGCCAGCTCCAGGACGAACAGACCGGGCCCCACTTCCCCATCCTGTTCGACCGTTTTATCGGTGCGCCGGTGCGCCGCTTCACCATGACCAATGGAGTCCATCCCGACGGCTTCGCACCCCAGGTCCTCGCCGAGTGGTTCAACTTTCTCTCGTTCTACGTGGACCGGGAGATACCCACGATCAACCAGAACTTCAGTTTCATGGTCCCCATGTTCATGGAGCAGGTCTTCGGCACGCCCATCGAATTGCCACCAGCCAGATTCGCGGATTTCACGGACTTCGATGAGGCCCTGGCCGCGTACGAGTCCGAGCCGGACCTGCGGGTGATCTTCGAAACGGGTGCGTCTCCGGACGTGGTGGCCGGGGCCCCCCAGGGGACCTTCGACGTGGTCTTCGACGCCTGGCCGATTCCAGGCACCGAGGTGGATCGGTGGTATTTCCATCAGGACGGGGTCCTCCGGAAGGAGGCCCCGGGGCCGAACGGCGGCGCGTCGGTCTGGGAGCATGATCCCGAGGCAGGAGACAGGGTCACCCTGCCCTCCGGGCCGGTGGAGGCGCTGCAGCCGAACTGGGACTGGGGCCAGCCGGTGCAGGGTAAGGCTCTGAGCTTTGTCACCGAACCGTTGGCAGAGGACCTCGTTCTCTTGGGACACGGGAGCGTCGACCTTTGGCTTCGTTCCGAGGCAGCGGATGCGGATATTGAGGTGGGCCTCTCAGAGGTCCGTCCTGACGGCCAGGAGTCCTACGTGCAGATAGGATGGCTGCGCGCAAGCCACCGGGTCCTCCTGGAAGCGGCCACTGAGCTGCGCCCGACGGTCAGTCATTACGAAGAGGACTGCCATCCGCTCGTGTCGGACGAGTGGAACCTCGTCCGGGTTGAGCTGATGCCCGTCTCCCACATCTTCCGCGCGGGATCCCGAATCCGGATCATCGTGGACACGCCCGGGGACAGCATGGCCCGGTGGCGATTCCTCTTGCTAGACCACGAGACGCCGCCCCTCCAGGCCGTGGCCCACGACGCAGGCTTCCCGTCCAGCGTGGCCCTCCCCCGGGTTCCCGGTATCGAGGTGCCGACGGAGTTCCCTCCATGCCACGCCCTCCGTGGCCAGCCCTGCCGCGAGTATGTCCCTTACGAGAACGTGCCGTACGAGGCGCAGTGACCCCTATTTCTGTGGGTTGGATTCCGTAGCGACGGAGCGGTCCCGGCCCGCAATGACCGCTATTCCGATTGACGAGACTACCAGGAAGCCCGTGCCAACAAGCGCGGCGTCCCCGAGCCACTCGTCCCAGAAGATCCAACCGGCCAGGAGGGTCAGGAGGACCGTGGCATAGATGAAGGGGCTCACCACCGCTGCCTGGCCCTTGCGGTAGGCCCAGGTGAGGCAGAGCTGGCCTGAGAGACTGAAGAGCCCCATAGCCACGAGGATCAGGGCCTCCATGAAGGAGGGCTGGACCCAGCCCTGGATGAGCATGATAGGCAGCCCGAGGACCATCACGACCCCTGAGAACCAGCGCACGATGGTCTCGGGGCGGTCCGTGACGCGCAGCTTTCGTACCCAGGTATAAGCCAGGCCTGACATCACAGCAGAGGCCAGGCCGATGGCCGCGTGGATGTTCACAGCGCGGAAGTCGGGGGAGACGATCAGGGTGGCCCCTGCGAAGCCCACCAGAACAAGAATCGACACCAGGCGAGGGGGCCGCTCCCGCAGGATCAGGAACGCGAAGAGCCCTACGAACACAGGGGAGGACTGGTTGAGTGCGGACGCAAGGCCCAACTCAATATGAGTGAGTGCCCAGAGGTACGTCACCAGCCCGCCGAACCCCAGAAGGGACCGAATCGCCAGGTCTCGTCGGTTCACCCCATGCGTGATAGCGCCGCGGCTGCTCTTCTCCCAGACCGTGAGCACAAGCCAAGCCACCGCGCCCCGAAAGAAGACAAGCATAAACAGGGGGATGTCGTCCCCGATGACCTTGACCAGCGCGCTGAATACGGCAAAGGACACAGCAGCGCCGAGCATGAACCCGACTCCGAGCAGGTTGTCCTTCGCCTGGGACATCCAGAACCTCCAGAGAGGGCACGATACTCCTGCCCCTCGGTCCTGCGCAAGCTGTACTCCGGGTCAGAGGTGCAGGATCCATTCGGCCAGGAGTCCTGCCACCGTGTCCGCGGGGAGCAGGGACCAGAGCGAGGTCCGCGCTGCGGGATCCACGAGCGCGCCGACATCCGCGGAGATCCTGTTCGCCCTTGAG
>CAYOTU010000352.1:0-4376 GCA_964406905.1 uncultured Myxococcales bacterium
CCCTGATCGGCGCCCAGATGCTGGCCGAGGGACGGCTGGCTAAGAAGACCCTCGTCGCGACTATCATGTCGAACCTCGGCCTGGATCAACGTATCGAGGAGGCCGGCGGTCGGGTCGTGCGCACCAAGGTCGGGGATCGTTACGTCCTGGAGCGAATGCGGTCCGAGGGCTACAATTTTGGGGGCGAGCAGTCGGGCCACATGATTTTCCTGGAGCACGGAAACACCGGTGACGGTATGGTCTCCGCACTCCAGGTCCTGGCGACCATGATCCGGGCCGAACGGCCCCTGTCCGAGCTGGCCGACACCATGGAGCGCTTCCCCCAGGTCCACCGCAAGGTGCTGGTATCGAGCAAGCCCCCCCTTGACGAGCTGCCGACAGTGCGCCGCGTCGTGACCGAGGCGGAAAAGGAGATGGGGGACACAGGCCGAACCGTGGTCCGCTACTCAGGCACCGAGCATGTCCTGCGAGTCATGGTGGAGTGTCCCGACGAGAACCAAGCCTGCGTCCTGGCAGATCGCATCGTAGACGCGGCCACCGACGCAATCGGAGCTTGATCAAGGCACCTGTCTGTGAAGGGGAGTGACCGATGACCACCTTCGATGTGTTTGGCGGAAAGCCCGACTCCATCCCGGGCGCTACGATGTGGTACGTCTCGGACCTCATGGAAGCGCGCGGTAAGCAGGCGCTCTATACGAAGCAGTCCCCCCAGCGCTTGAAGACGCTCCGCGAGCACGCGCTGATCGAGAGCGCTGTGTCGTCGAACCGGATCGAGGGCGTCGAGGTCGACCGGTCCCGCGTCGGGACGATCGTGTTTGGACGGGCTCTCCTGCAGGACCGCGACGAGGAAGAGATCCGCGGGTATCGCGAAGCCCTGGACCTCATCCACACCCGTGGTGCCAACCTGCCGATCTCCGAAGAGACGATCAGGCGCCTGCATGCCCTCTCACGTGGTGAGATCTGGGATGCGGGCCAATATAAAGAGAAGGACGGCGACATCATCGAGACCTATCCGGACGGGCGCTCCCGCGTTCGTTTCCGTACGGTCCCGGCCGCAGAGATCCCCGCGGCTATGGCGAAGCTGATGACGGACTGGGAAGCCTGCGTCCGGGAGAAGTGGACGCATCCGCTGGTCGCGCTGGCGACCTTCAACCTGGATTTCCTTTGCATCCACCCCTTCCGCGACGGAAACGGGCGCGTGTCGCGCCTGCTGTTCTTGCTCCAACTCTACCACCTGGGCTTCGAGGTCGGACGCTACGTCAGCATCGAGCGCCTGATCGAGGACAGCAAGGAGCGCTACTACGAGACCCTGGAACAGAGCTCCCAGGAGTGGCACGAGGACAAGCATGACCCCTGGCCCCTCATCAACTACCTGCTCTCGATCCTGCGCACCGCGTACCGCGAGTTCGCGCGGCGCGTCGAGAGCATGCCGGCCCCCAAGGGCGAGAAGGCCGCGCTCGTTCGGGACGCCGTCTTGCGCCAGTCCGGCGACTTCAAAGCACGGGACATCGAGAAAGAGTGCCCCGGCGTCGGCCTCGACTGGATCCGGACGCAGTTGGCGCGGATGAAGGAAGCGGGAGAGGTTGAGCGGATCAGCATGGGGCGCGACGCTCGGTGGCGTGTCACGAGTCCATAGCCCACAGGATGCGGCTCCAGTGGGCATGGCGCTCCGCGGGAACTGGGAAGTAGGTATGCGTCTTTAATTGGGGTCCAAACTACGGTCTGTTGTGGTAAACCAAGGCTTGAGATAACCCGCTGGACCACCTCGTAGCGCAAGGCTGGGATCCAGCGTTTGGCGCCCGCCCCCTAAAGCGCGCGGTGCAACGCCACCTGCTGGAGCCCCTGGCCGAGGCGCTGATCGCTGGCCAATTTCAGGAGGGAGCCACGATCATTGTGGACGTTGACGGGGAGGAGTTGCCCTTTGACACCAAATCCACCTGATCAAGTCGCACCTCGCTTGCCCCCGACTTCGGTTGCCGTGTTACGCTACCTCGTAAGGCTGATAGCATTTGCCGAGTGGGAGAACGTAGGAGGACTGGTGTGCCGTCGCCTTCCGAGCCGCGAGCTTGCCGAGCATCCCCTCATAAACAGAGCCGCGAGCTTGCCGAGCATCCCCTGCTCCGAACTGGATGCAGCCACAGACTGCTGCATGCTCGACAAGCTCGCGGCTCGGATTGGGATAGCGCTCGCCCCCGCCAACCGGATTGCCTTGCTTGCGCACGGTTGCGCCTGAACTGATCGCGCTGATGATCGGTGCCGCATTCACCCGGGACGTTCGAGCTACCCCACCGATGCAGTCCAGATAGAACGTTTCGTCATGTATGTGTCGTCAGATTGGAATCGCAAGCCTTGCGGACAACAGCAATAACACCAGGGTGCGCAAAGCGCCCATTGGGACGCTGATTCACGGGGCAAGTCTCAGCTGAGCGATATGCCCAGGCCAAGTTTGCGTCCGGTACAGCTTCCCTAATAAGATCGAGCAGAGTCTGAAATCGAGTCTCCACAACGTCTAGCTCAGACTTCCTGAGCCAAGGCGTGAGAAAAACAATGGTCAGGGGCGCTTCATCGGCAGGAACTGGTACCTCCAAGACCTGCCGAGACGCATCCTCCATCGTGGCAAGTAGCCTTTCACTGGGATCTTTGCCCCTGCTCCCCATACAAGGCCATATCTGCTTGGCCTCTGCGATGAATCTCTGTCCAGTAGAAACGCGAAACCAGATATCCGCGCGGCCTTGGTATGCGGAGGCCCCTTTCCCCTTTCGTACAGAGTACTCCTCGAACACACTGCCATCCGTTGTCCATACGGCACCTGCGAAGACACTCAGTGTCGCTCTTTCGTTGTACCACCAGGGAGCATCATCATTACCCCACTCATCGTCCAACATCAACTCGACCCAGCGTCTCAAAACAGGCTCTAAGGCCTGTTGATCGATTACGTCGATTCCGCCGACTCCCATCTGTCCCACATGACCCCCCTCTACAGGTGTAGATTCTATGTTCTATCTCTGTTCCCTTGTCCAGCACCTGATTATCCCGGACGCTTTGTTCGGGATCAAGGGTCGCGAAGGTTGGGGGCAAGATTGTGGTAGATGTATGGAAGGACGAGAAGGGAGAGTATTTGCCAGAGGTATATGCACTTGTGATCGCGGTGGCAGACCGAGCTGGGATCCGGGCAGTCATGGAGTGTGCTCAACCCCGGGGTGTCGCGGAAGGGACTCCCGTCGCCGGTGGGCTCAACCCCGTACCAGGCGGTTGCTTGAGGCTGAGGGTAGGGTGGTGCGGGGGGGACCGGGTTGTTTGGCTGGATGCTTTGAGCTACCTGACTGTCCGGCTGCGTCGCTTGCTGTGTGTTCCTGTTCCAGTAGTTCTGCCAAACGACAGATCGGACGAGGCCACGGTCGCAGGCTCCCGGCTGGGATCGGGATCCACGGTCGCAGGCTCCCGGCTGGGACCGAGTTTTTTTCCGTGCCGTTAATGGAGAACGTTGGTTCAAGCGTCTGAACCTTGATCCCGGATCTCGTCGACCGAGGCGGCCTGGCGGGCCTTCATCTTCGCCTCTCGCTTTCGGGCCTTCTTCGCCTCGTCGAGGCGGACCTTCTCTTCGATCGAGAGCACAGCGTCGGGGCGGTCCTTGCCGAACTGCTTGAAGTACAGGTGCTCGATGTACTCGCGAAGCGGCATCTTCCACGGCTCCTGGTCGTGGTTGTCCAGCTTGCCGAGCTTGCTCGGATTCATCCCCAACTCGCGCGCCATCTGAACCTGGGCATGGGAGAGCCGATGGCGCTTGCGTGCGTCGACCCACGCCTGCATCTTCGGATTGGGCTTCTTCTTCTTCAACAGTCTATTTCCACAGCGAAATAAAGAAGTTACACAGCGACTTCTGATCTGCTGTATTAGCATCCCAATGGTCGGTGACGTAGTAGTCACGGGGTGCGATGAGGCCAATGAGATCTTCGGGTGCGGCTGCGGTGAACATGCCGAAGGGATAGATCTGGCAGCGGTTGGGGAGGAGGTTGTCCAGGTTGTCGTAGTCTTCGCGCAGAGAGAGGTAGGGCGCCAGGGCCGCGACGGGGTCCAGCGCGGGCATGGCCGCGCCGAAGAGGAGGGCGAGGAAGCCACCCTCGGGGCCGACGCCGATGAGCCCCACGCTGGTGAGGTCCCTGAAGTTCTGTAGAGCTGCGGCCAGATCAGCGACGTCCCGTGCCTGCATGTTGGGCAGCGGGTCCCCGAGCATCACCGCGAGGTTTACTGTGCGAGCCCAGTCCCATTTGTCGTCCAGGGGCCAGTCTACGTGGAGCTCCCCGTAACCCCGCAGATCAGCGGCGAGGACCGTCCAGCCGATGGCTGAGAGCAGACGGCCCGGCGCCCCGCAGGCT
>CAYOTU010000353.1:0-4369 GCA_964406905.1 uncultured Myxococcales bacterium
TCATCTCGGTTTCAGGCCTCCACGGCGAGTATCGGAGGAGGGAGTCTGCGTGTCAGCAACGTCGACTTCGAGGCTTTGGATGCGTGAAGACCTCGTATTGATAGGGCGGCTCGCTCGATTCCTCGGCTGCGAACAGGTCTTGTTCATCGTTCAGCGATCGAGCCAGTGCCAGCCGCGGTGGGCTCGATGGCAGCTTCAGGTGGTCGAGGATGCTTGTGAGTACGCTGGGATCGGCATCCACGGTCGCAGGCTCCCGGCTGAACAGACCGGATCGATCAGCGGTACAAGAGCTGCAGGAACAACACGTTCATCAGGTTCCAGAGTGCGTGGGTGACGACTGAAGCCCAGAGGGAGCCGGAGTGGCGGGCGATGATAGCGAGGATTACGCCCAGGCCCATCAGGGGCAGGAAGCTGCCCAGGGAGAGGTGGATTGCAGCGAAGACCAACGCGGAGAGCGCTGTGCCGCTGTAGACGCCCAGCATCTTGTTGAAGCGGTTCAAGAGGAAGCCCCGGAACAGGAACTCCTCGAAGATCGGGGCCAGGAGGCAGATCGTGCCCAGCAGGAGGACCCGGTCCAGCGTCGAGTCTGAGTTGATGAAGATCGGGATGGCGGGGTGAGTGCCACCGCCTACCAGGACGAGGCTCAGCAGGGAGAGGGTCCAGACCAGAGGCAGCGCAGCAGCGAAGCCTGCCAGGCCCCATAAGACCGCCCGTTTCGTTAAATCCCGGCTGCCGAGGTTCACCTTGTTCAGGAGGTCACGCAGGCGTGAGGTGTCAAAGTTGGTGGCCGCGTCTCGGCGGAAGCCCTGGAGACCGAAGATGTAGACCATGGCCAGGCCCAGGGCAGCGCTGAAGAGGTAGACGAGGAGAATCAAGCCCCCCTTTGGGATCATGTCTTTAAGGAGATGGCCCAGCGCGGCGCCCCCGGCCTGGGAGCCGACGAACCAGAGCAGAAATAGGGTCAGGGTCTCCCAGGGGGTCGTGCGGAACCGAGCCTGGAGGTAGTCGGGATGTGCCTCGCTCCAGCGGTTGATCAGCCGCCTGTGCATGGTCAGGATGGCGAGGCCCACAAACCCTAGAATGATGAGGAGAACGAAGAGCCCGCCCAATTCGTGGAGCCAGGTCTGGTCCGCTGCCGTCTGCGTGGACCGCAGCTTCTCCGCTCCTTCATCGTCGCCGGTGCGCTGGCGCCATAGGATCCGCAGACGGTCCTGCGACCAGGGGGTGAGCGCGGTGTGCCCGATGGCGGCCTCGAGATCCAGACGATCTTCGGGCGGGGCGCTGTCCGCAGCCCACGCGAAGCGCAGGGGCCGGAGGGCCTCTGGCGCTGCACCGGAGCGGCTGGCCAGGAGGCGCGCTGTTTCGGGTTGGTCAGCGGCAGCCGCGGCCACGGCCATGCCGTAGAGCAATTCGCCCCTGGCCTCCTCGCCGACGCCCTGGAGCCCGGCCATGAGGGCCTCCGCATCAGCGAAAGGATCCGGCAGCGTGATTTCGGCCTCGTCCCCCAGGGCAGCGATGGATGCCGCGTGGAGGCGTGCCTCCGCCTGCGCGCTGCGCAGGTATAGGTCCGCCCGGGTCTTTTCGTCGGGGTCGTCGGCCTCGATGGAGACCAGGAGAACGGAGACCAGGCCGAAGATCAGGGCCACAATGACGTTTGTGCGTTTCTCGGGCTCCAAGCGCCTCTCCTAAACAGCGTGTGTTGTCAGCCACTCGACGATCTCGGCCTCGACCTCTGCCTGCACGGTTTCGTGGAGCAGTTCGTGGTACATCGCGTCCCATATGTGCAGGCTCTTGTCCTCCAAGGGGAGCGCGTCCACGAAGCGCTCCGTGGCCGCGTTGTCCACCAGACGATCGTCCCCCGCGGCCATGACCAGGATGGGAAGGGACCAACTCCCGGTGGCCCCCTGTAGCCGCGCCTGCGCGGCGAGGGTCTCGGTGAACCAGCGCGCGGTGGCCTTGGTCCCCACCAAGGGATCGTTGTTCCGCCACTCCACGGACTCGTTGACATGGGTGAGGGTGTCAGGGTCGATGCCCGCGTCCAGGGAGAGGGTCGGCCAGATTTGTGACATGAGCCGGCCCATGACCTTTTTCCACGCGGGGGTGTTCGCGTCGAAGCCCACCGCAGGGGACATAGCGATCACGCCTGCGAGGTCCTCTCCGATGGGATCGATGGCATAAGAGAGGACCATGAGGCCACCCTGGCTGTGCCCCAGGAGGAACAGGGGAACCTTTGGAGCCAGGGGCGTGATCTCCTCACGGATCCGTTCCAGATCGCAGAGGTAGTCCCCGTATGTCCGAATATACGCACGAGCGCCACCGGAGACGCCGTGACCGCGACAGTCGAAGCGCGCCGTGGCAAAGCCGGCAGCGTTCAGCGTATGAATGAAGTGATCGTAGCGCCCCGAGTGTTCGAGGAAGCCGTGGACCAGCAGGACCAGGCCCCGCGGGGTCTCAGGGATACTGGCCCACCAGTGCAGGGCAATCCTATCCTCGGTGGTGACGGTCCCGGCGTGTTCGCTGATGGTCATGGTGCTCCTCGGTGTCTTGTCTAGCAGTAGGCGGGGTCGTTGTAGACGCCATACTCGTCGCGGAATACGTCGCTCACCTCTCCCAGGGTGATCCGGTCCTTGAGGCCATCGATGATAAGAGGCACCAGGTTCACGTTGTCCTTCGTGCCCTGGCGGATTCGATCGAGGGCCCGCATGGCCTTGTCGTGGTTCCGCTGCTTCTTCAACTCCTCGGAGCGGGCTCGTTGGCCCTCCTCAACGGTTTTGTCGATGGTCAAGAGGGGGATCGGAGCGTCCTCCTCGTCCGCGTACGCGTTGAGTCCGACGACGATCTTCTCCTTGGACTCCACCTGACGCTGGTACTGGTACGCGCTCTCCGCAATCTCCATCTGGGGGTAGCCCTTCTCGATCGCAGCGAGGATCCCGCCCATGTCGTCGATCTTGCGGATGTACTCCCGGGCTTCTTCTTCGACGCGATCCGTGAGGGCCTCGATGAAGTAGGAGCCGGCCAGGGGATCGATCACGTCCGCTACCCCGGTCTCGTGTGCGAGGAGTTGCTGGGTCCGCAGCGCTATCTTTGCGGACTCCTCTGTGGGCAGACAGAAGGTCTCGTCCAGGCTGTTCGTGTGGAGGGACTGGGTTCCACCCAGGACAGCGGCCATGGCCTGGTATGCGGTGCGTACCACGTTGTTGTAGGGCTGCTGTGCGGTGAGCGAGACCCCCGCTGTCTGGCAGTGGGTCCGCAGGGTCCAGGAGCGAGGATTCTTCGCGTGGAAGCGGTTCCGCATCACGTCGCTCCAGATCCGGCGGGCAGCGCGGAGCTTCGCAATTTCCTCGAAGAAGTCGTTGTGTACGTCAAAGAAGAACGAGAACCGGGGAGCGAATTCGTCCACGTCCAGCCCTCGCTCGACGCCTGCCTGCGCGTAGCCGATTCCATCGGCCAGGGTGAAGGCCAATTCCTGGACAGCGGTCGCTCCTGCCTCCCGAATGTGGTAGCCCGAGATGGAGATCGGGTGCCACCGGGGCATGTACTTTGCGCAGAACTCCATGGTGTCCTGCACCAGCTTCATCGCGGGTTTGGGCGGGCTGATCCATTCTTTTTGAGCGATGTACTCTTTGAGGATGTCATTCTGGGTAGTGCCAGCGAGCTTCGCCAGGGGGATGTCCCGCTCCTGAGCCACCGCGACGTACGCGGAGAGCGCGACGATCGCTGTGGCGTTGATTGTCATGGACGTGGAGACCTTATCCAGGGGGATCCCGTCGAAGAGGCGGTGCATGTCTTCGATATTGGAGACGCTGACGCCTTCCTTGCCCACCTCTCCAAGGGACATGGAGTGGTCTGGGTCATAGCCCATCAACGTGGGCATGTCGAACGCGGTGGAGAGGCCGGTCTGCCCGGATTTGAGCAGATATTTAAACCGGTTGTTGGTGTCCTCGGGGGTGCCGAAGCCAGCGAACATGCGCATGGTCCAGAGGCGGCCCCGGTACATGTTGGTGTAGGGGCCGCGAGTATAGGGATACTCTCCGGGAAGGCCCAGGCGCTCCAAATACGCGTCGTCGGGATCCCGAGGCAGGTACACCGGATCCTTCTCGATACCCGAGAGGGTCGTGTACCGCGGCTTGAGCTGCCGCGCCGCATCGAGCTTCTTCCTGTAGTCCGTAACCTTGGGGTGCTCGTTCATCGCTGTCCTCCACCGGGGCCCGGGGGGTCCATCCGCCCGGGACGATCATTATGTCAGTTCGACGAGACGGGTCAATGGAAAGGGCGGTAGCGCCCAGGGCGATCGCATCTAAATCCTCTTGACGTGATCTCGATTTAATGATCTTCGGGATATTGTCGCCTCACAGACGAGGTGGCGAGA
>CAYOTU010000354.1:0-4345 GCA_964406905.1 uncultured Myxococcales bacterium
GGCATGGACCTCCTGTTGGTGGACTCCCTTCTCCATGAGGAGGTCGAGGACGTGCCCCGGGGCCTGGGCTATGACGGAGTTTTCCTCAACGCTTCCCACACACACTCGGCCATGGGTGGCACCATTGACCGGCCCCTGGCCCGCCTCTTCATGGGGCGGTATCGTTCCCAGCTTCGCGCACTCCTCCTGGACCGGCTCCGGACTGTCCTCGCTGCCGCGCTCCAGGACCTCGCTCCCGTTTCCGGGCTCCACGCAGGTACCGCTACAGCGCCGGGCCTCACTATGAACCGGCGGCGAACCGGAGACCCCACGGACGACCGGGTCCTGGCGCTGGAACTGCGCCGCGGCGACGCAGCGTCTATTCTAATCTGGTCAGCGTCGGGCCACCCCGTGCTGGTCGCAATGTCCGAGGACGCGGCTGAAAGCGCGGACTACCCGGGCCGGGTCTCCGCGGACCTCGAGGACAAGGGCTACCTTCCCCTCTTCGTCCTCGGTGCGGTGGGGGGCCTCAACGCTATCTTCCCCGAGTTCCCCGTCGCACTCGATGACCACATGGACCTGGTGGCCAACCTCATCATGGACAGCATCGAGCGGGCCTTGGACGGAACCTCAGCGGTCCCCTCGCCTGAGCTGATCTGGGCCCGCCGGGATGTCTCCCTTCACCGCACCGGTCCCCCGGGCGCGGCGGGGACCCTGGGGTCGGCCGTGCGGGCCGGGATCTCGGGCATGGTGGGCCGTATTTTCGCGTCCCACGTGGCGGACAAGGATGCGACCGCGCCGGTAATCCTCCTGGGTATCGGCCCCGTTCGCCTGGTGGGCATCCCCGCTGACTTCGGCGTCGGCGCGACCCTCTACATCCGGGACGCCATGACGGGGGGAAATCTGGCGGTGGTAGCGTCCCACTCCAACGGCTTCCTCGGCTACGTCCACCTGCCCGATGACTATCGATGGTCCCCCGAGGTGCATCCCGAGATGTTCCACTACGAGAATGCCATGGCATGGTACGGACGAGACGCCGGGCAGCGCCTGGCTGACGCAGCGGTAGCCCTGGCTGGGGGCTGACGCACCTCTTTTTTGGACACGAGTCCCCCCTGGCCTAAAATCGGTGCCGGAGGTATCTCGTGATCCATCGCCGAACCAACAGCCCAAGTCGCCCCCGGTTCATCTGGAAATTGCTCCTCTTGATCTTCCTCGGGGCCGCCGGCTGCCACGATCACTCGGCACTGGAGAAACAAATCGCGGATCTCCGCAAGGACTTAGAGCATATCCGGACCGTCCAGGGCAACAATGGGGTCATGGTCGAGGACCTGGATAACCGTCTGCTGCTGGTGCAGGACCAGGTGGACACCAACCGCCTGATGCTGGGGAGCACCGCACCGCCCCCCGCATTGCCGGTGGTACGCCTCCGTCCCGAGACCGAGCCGATCTATCCGACCGAGGTTGTGTATCCGGCTAGAATCGGGGCTGAAGCCCCTCCCACAAGAATCGGGGCTGAAGCCCCTCCCACAAGAATCGGGGCTGAAGCCTCTCCCGCAGTCGAGGCACCCGACGAGAGGCCACGGCTAACGGGCACCATTGAGTACCAGATGCTCGACGAGTACGGCGACATCGTGGGCGCGGAGGACCAGGCGGCGAACCTCGCAGCGGTCCCCGAAGCGAAACCTGTGTACCGGAAAACTGACAACGCCCGGGCCCTTGCCCTCTACAAGAAAGGCATGGCCCTGCTCAAAAAGAAGCGACACCGAGAAGCAGTGGCCATGTTCGAAGATTTTCTGAGCCAGTTCCCGAATCATGACTACGCGGACAACTGCACCTACTGGATCGGCGAGGCCCACTACGACAGGCAACTATACCACAAGGCCCTTGCCCACTTCGAGCAGGTGGTGGTCCAATACCCCCGCGGCAACAAGGTCCCGGACGCTATGCTGAAGGCGGCCTTCTGCTACTCATCACTGGGGATCCAGGACCGTGCCCGGGACCTGTTCGAGAAACTGATCAAAATCTACCCGGGCACCCGCGCTGCCCGGTTGGCTGAAAAACGTAAGGCGGAGCTCCTCTAAGGAGGCTGAGATGCAATTGAGCTTACGCCCGCTATGGGCAACCCTGATTCTGACGACCCTGATGGCCGGCCCGGCCCTGGCCGATGACGAGCCCCTCATCGTCAGCACCTACCCGTCAATCACGGGAGAGCGGATCTACATCGTCGAGGACGGGGACACCCTATGGGATATCTCCGAACTCTTCTTCGACGATCCGCACTTCTGGCCGACCCTCTGGGCCTTCAATCCACAGATCACGAACCCCCACTGGATCTACCCGGGGGACTACGTGGTGCTGTTCCCGAAGGTCCTCACCGAACGCGGCGGCGCGATCGTGTGGTCCCGCTCCCGGTATACGGAAAAGGCAAAGGACATCCAGATCGAGGCCCGGTCCAAGGGCTTCGTCTCCGACCGCAAGTTCAAGGAATCAGGGAAGATCGTCTTCTCTCGGGAGGAACGCGACCTCCTGGCGCAGTTCGACGAAATCTACGTGGAGTTCTACATCCCGAAGAAGATCAAGCGGGGCGAGGAGTTCACGATCTACCGCCGGGAGGGTGAGATTATCCATCCCGTGACAAAAAAAACGGTGGGATACAAGGTGCGCCATCTTGGAGTGGCCAAGGTCCTGGGCGTCGAGAAGCGCTTCGTGAAGGCCCTCCTCCTCAAAACCTACGAGGAGATCCAGCGGGGTGACTTGCTCACGGACATCTTCACTCACCAGTTCCGGGTCCAGCCCATGGCCAACCGCTCGGATCAGGAGGGGATAATCCTCGCCGCGTTCGAGAAGATGGATAACCTCGGGGAGAATGAGTACGTCTTCATCGACAAGGGCCGCCAGGACGGCGTCGAGGCGGGGAATCGCTTCGTCGTCACCGAGAAGGGCGACGGCCGAAAGGGCCACGGGGCCGCTACCCGGTCGGACATCGCCAAGGAACGCGGCGCGTTCGACTTCGGCGAGGAAGAGGACGCTCCCCTGCGCCCGCCGCCCCGGGACGAACAGTCGGATCTCCCATGGGAAATCATCGGCGAGATCATGATCGTCGAGGCCTATGACAACACCTCCCTCGGCCTCATCACCCGCTCGATCAAGGAGTTGGAGGTGGGCCAGCGCTGCATCATGCGCAAGGGCTACGGCGCAGAAAAAACGCAGAAATAAAGTAAACCTGCGCCTCCAGATTCCTTGTCGGCTGGAAGGTAGCCAGAGGTCCATCCCATTTGTCGTGGTAGAATCCCCCGGATGGACGCATACGGACATTTCATAGTACGGCACCGCTGGCTGGTCCTGGTCCTGACCCTGGGTCTGGCTGCTGGGCTGGGCTCTACGCTCCTGCCCTTCGAAGACATGAAGTACGACTTCTCCGTACGGCGCATCTTTGACACCAGCCCCGACCGGGTCGAGCTGCTCCATCGGTTCAAGGACGACTTCGGCGACGACGTGGGTTGGATGGGGGTGCTCTATGCCACCAAGGAACCCGGTACGCCACGGGGAATCTTTCGACCCGATGTTCTCCACTCCATGGACCGGATCCAGGACTGGCTGGCCGCGCGTCCCGAGATGCTCCCCGGAGAGGCCACGTCGATCCTCGACGCAGCGGACCTGCACTCACCCACGATCCGTGCGGGCATCTTGCGCCGAGCCCTGGAGACCGATCCACCGGACCCAGCGGCCATCGACAGTGCTGCCACGCGCCTCCTCTCCCATGAGATTTATCACGGCCGCCTGATCTCCCGCAGCGGCGACGCTGCCCTGGTCATGGGGCGCTTCGATCGGGACCACGAGGAGGAGAGGGATCGCCGCGAGACCATCGAGGCCTTCGTCACGCGAGTCACAGAGGAGCAGGAGCGCTTGGGGGATAAATTCACGGTAGAGGCCATCGGCCTGCCCGTGGTCACCCGTGACCTCACCTCGCTGGCCATGGGAGATACGGCACGCTTCACCCCCTTCATCTTCCTGGTGATCACGGTTCTTCTCCTCGTCTTCTTCCGCAGCGTCGCAATGACCGGGGTGGCTCTGGGCACCGTCTTCCTGATAATGATCTCCGGGGTCGGGTTCATGCAGGCCCTGGGCGAACCGATCAACATCATCAACAACACGATTCCCACGGTACTTCTCGTGGTGGGCATAGCGGAGGCGATCCACCTCATGGAGCGAATTCGCGGGGAGCGCCGCGGGGGCTTGCCGCCAAAAGAGGCGGCAGCGGTGGGCACCGCGCGCATGATCGCGCCGAGCCTCCTCACCATGCTCACCACAGCGGTGGGCTTCGGCTCTCTGGCCACTGCGCATATGCTGATCTTACGCAACTACG
>CAYOTU010000355.1:0-4307 GCA_964406905.1 uncultured Myxococcales bacterium
GCGACGGCGGCGGCGGCGGCACGGCCGAAGAGACGGACGTGACGATCCCCGAGGCCGCTCTGGTTCCCGTGGAGCGGGGCCTGATCGTTCGTACCGGTGAGCTGCTCGACACCCCCAACTTCAAGGCCGGCGACATCAACGTTTTCAAGGGAAATACCGCTTCGATCCGAGCCCGATGCCCGGTGAAGATCACCGAGTGCCTGCCGATCCACATCTGCCGGCCGTCCCCGAGCAGCCTGCCCGAGGAGTTCGGATCCCTGGATGACGTCTGCGCTACCAAGCCCGACGTGATAGCGGACAATGTCCAGGTGATCACAGACGTTTACGACGGAATGGGCTTTGTGGCGCAGCTCGCTGAAACCGACGACGGCTTCGGCTACGTGCGGGTCTGGGTCAAGGACATTGAGGGCGCCGGCCCCGGGGCCGTGCTGCACCTGGAGTATGATCTCCTGCTCCAGTAGGAGTGGGTTGAATAGGGTTGCTGGGCCGTCGTCCGAGCACGGCTTCGGTGATTCTGAGAACAGGAGGAACACCATGCGCTGGACACGAATTCTGACATTATCTCTGGCCCTCAGCCTGGTCGGGTGGAGCGCGCCGGGCGCGGCCGTCGCGGGAGAACAGGACCACCCCAAAATCAAGATGGTCTCACCCAAGAAGACCGTCAAGAAGCCCCCCAGGAAGACCGTCAAAAAGAAGGTCAGGAAGCCCGGCAAGAAGAAGATCAGAAAGGTCAAGAAGAAGCCGAAGAAGAAGCAGGGCTTCGTGGAGCCCAAGTGGGCCATAGGTATCCGCGGTGGCGCCACCCCGGCCAGTGATATGGACGTCATCTACAACAACGGCACCGGCAACGACCGCGACCCCCGGCTCGCGTTCGGCGTGGGCGTGATCACCCAGTACCGAATTTTTAATAAGCCTTCGATCTACATCCTCGGGGAGTTCACACACTGGTGGCAGGAACTCAAGGACCAAGCGACCAGCGCCAAGGACAACCTGGTCACCATCGCCACCGGGGTCCGCTTCAACATATGGGGCCAGGCCAACAAGGCCTACGACCGGGTCTACGTGAAGGGCCTCGTGGGCTACACCTACTACGCAGCGAACAGCGAAAACGCCTGGACCAAGGGCGGCATGGGTGCGTCCGACCGCTCGGGCATCTACTTCGGCGGCGGAGTCGGCTTGGAGCACCTCTTTAAGGGCCTCCCGCTCTCGGTCTTCGTGGACACGGGCGTCTACGCACACAACTTCTCCGTCGACCCGGCGAAGGGGGAGAAGGAGTCCTCCCTCGTCTCCTGGGAAATCGGGGCCGGCCTCTTGTATCACTTCTAGATCAACCCGAATCTGAATCGGAAGCTTGACGATCGGAGATGGACATGGCCAAGCGCATCCAAATCCTGCCTGACTGGCTGAAGAACCAGATCGCCGCGGGGGAGGTCATCGAGCGCCCTGCATCGGTGGTCAAAGAGCTGGTGGAGAACTCCCTCGACGCGGACGCAACACAGATTGTCGTCGAGATCGATGGCGGCGGAGTGGAGCGGATCCGCGTGGTGGACGATGGTCAAGGTATGAGCCCGGAGGACGCGCTGGCCAGCCTGGAGCGTCACGCTACCAGCAAGCTACGCTCCATGGATGACCTGAAGCGAATCCAGACCTTGGGCTTCCGAGGCGAGGCCCTCCCCAGCATCGCGTCGGTGAGCCGCTTCATCCTCAAATCCAGGGAGCGGGAAGCAGAGGGAGGCACGGCCATCGGTGTTGACGGAGGCCGGGATCTCACCACCTGGGACGTGGGGATGCCCCCGGGCACGGACATCGAGGTCTCCAACCTCTTCTACAACGTCCCCGCCCGGCGCAAGTTCCTGAAGAAGCCGGCCACGGAGGCAGGCCGGGTCGCTGAGGTCATCCAGCGGACCGCGCTGGGCCACCCCAAGGTCCACTTCACCCTGGTGGTGGATGGGCGGCGGACCGTCGATGTGCCGTCCGCGCGCACGGACCTGGAGCGGATCTACGGGATCTTCGGCGCTCGGGTATGCAATCACCTCTACGAATGCGTCATCGAGGGCGAAGTAACGGTGGACGGCTTCATCTCAGCGCCTACCTACACCAAGTCCAACCGGACGGGGATCTTCACCTATGTCAACGGCCGCTTCGTCCGTGACCGGGTGATCCAGCACGCGATCTCCGCGGGCTACGGCACGCTACTGCCCAAGGGACGGCACCCCGTAGCGATCCTGGACGTGACCCTTCCGCCCGAGCTCCTGGACGTGAACGTACACCCAACCAAGAGCGAAGTGCGCTTCGTCAACTCGGGCGCGGTGCATACAGCGGTCTCCCGCTCTGTGGCCTTGACCCTGGCCGACACTCCCTGGATCGAGGGGGGCGAGTCCCCCGCTGGGAGCGCAGCGCACGTAGCGGAGACCCGCGGCTGGGAGCCGGGTGCCCCTCCAAAGCCGTCCCGCCATGACCCGGCGAAGCTCCTCGAAGAGATGCACAGATCAATGTCTGTGGGAGGGGCTTCAGCCCCGAACGATTCGGGCCTGAAGGCCCTCCCACAAACGGACACGGACAACTTCCCCTGGGAGGTCCGCGACGCCCCACTCCCCAAACCGAACCGGGAGCTTGACGACCGTGCACCGGACACGGCCCCCGGCTTCTACTCCGCGCACCGCTACATCGGCCAGTTCGGCGGCTGCTTCCTTCTCTTGGAGAAGGACGGTGAGTTGGTGATCATTGACCAGCACGCGGCCCACGAGCGGGTGCTCTACGAGCGCTTCCTGGCCCGCTGGAAGGACCGGCGCCCAGATGTCCAGCGCCTCCTGGTGCCCCGAGTGGTGGACCTGGCGCCCCACCTGGCAGCGATCCTCTCGGACCGCTGTCACGTCCTGGAACGCCTGGGCTTCCTGGTGGAGCCCTTCGGCGGCAACAGCTATGCCGTACAGGGGGTTCCGCCGGATCTGCGTAAGGTGGACCCCGAAGCGCTCCTGACTGAAGTCGCAGAGCAGATGGCCGAATCCGGTGTGGACACAGCGGACAGCCTCGAAGGCAAGTGGGACCACGTCCTAGCCACCATGGCCTGCAAGGCTGCGATCAAGGCCGGGGACCCCATTGCACCCGAGGAGGTCAGGAGCCTCCTGGCCCAGATGGATGAAACCCGCCTCTCCACCTACTGCCCCCACGGACGCCCAACGGTGGCCCGCTTCACCGTGGACCAGATAGGGCGCTGGTTCCATCGGTGAGCCGCGCGTTCATCCTGCTCCTTGTGGGCCCCACCGCGTCGGGAAAGAGCCGCCTCGCTCTGCAAGTGGCCGCGGCCGTTGGCGGGGAGCTTGTCAACTGCGATGCGCAGCAGACCTACCGGCATCTGGACATCGCTACAGCGAAGCCCTCAGCCGAGGACCGGACCCGAATCCCCCACCACCTCTACGACGTGGTTGACCCCGATAAAAAAATCAACGCCGTGCTCTACGCGGCAATGGCCGACGCGGCAATAGCAGAAATAGCGGGACGCGGCAGGCTCCCGCTGGTGGTCGGTGGAACGGGGCTCTACATGCGCACACTCCTGCGAGGCGTCGCGCGGATCCCCGATGTTCCTACAGCGGTGCGGGATCAGGTCCTGCAGACCCTGGCAGCGGAGGGCCCACCCGCGCTTCATGCCCGACTCCAGGAAGTGGACCCCGCAGCCGCTGAGCGGCTCCATCCCAATGACGTTCAACGCGTGGGCAGAGCCCTGGAGGTCTTCATCGCCACGGGGACCCCGATCTCCGAGTACCAGGCCTCGCATCGCTTCGCAGAGGTCCGCTACCCCCACGCAGCGTTTGCTCTTGAGTGGCCCATCGAGGAGTTGAAGCAACGAATCCGAATGCGGGTTGACCAGATGTTCGACGCTGGACTGTTGAACGAGGCCCGAACGCTGCTGGAGCAAGGCTACCCGAGGAACCTGCGGGCCTTCAAGGCCCTCGGGTACCGGGAGGCCTTCGCTGTTCTGGATGGAAAGCTGACCGAGCACGAGGCCAGGGAGCGGATCAAGATCCTGCATCGGCAATACGCGAAGAGACAGCTCTCCTGGTTCCGCAAGGAGCAGGTGACCTGGCTGCCGGGAGAGGATTCGGAGGCTGCGGTGGAGATGATGCTGAAGGCTTGTCAGCATTCTCCAGAATAAATTCTGGCCGTTTCAGCAGGATTCATTCTGCTTCAGCCACACGGGTCAGCATGAACGCTATCTCCTCGCCGTCGACCCGGGCTCGATTCATGTAGCCCGCTGCCAACAGCGTCACGGTCCGTTTGATCCCGTCCACTTCGAAACGCCTCGTCTC
>CAYOTU010000356.1:0-4306 GCA_964406905.1 uncultured Myxococcales bacterium
GAAGGTCACTGAGAGGTCCCTGTCCTCCCGATCCTCGTCAGATTCAAGGATCACGTCGATTCCCTCGGTCTTCATCTCCACCGAGAGGCCGCCGATGCTGGTGTAGAAGTGGTAGACCAACTCCTCGTCCACCTCCTCTGAGGTGGGGGTTACCCCGGAGTAGTCGCCCGCGGCCAGATCGGCTGTGTTCCCCTCGAACTCGAAGGCCGGGGTGATGAAGGTATCGTGGGCCTCTTCGGGCGCGACGGGGAGGAGGCGGTATTCCGTGCCCGCCTTGATATGCCAGAGCCCATTCAGGTTGAACTTGATTGCGATCTTGTCCTCGCCTTCCAGGATCTTGTTAAGCCAGGGGTTGACGTTGGCGACGCGGCCGAGGCCGTAGTCCGGGGATGCGAGGACTGACTTGATGAAGCGGACCTCGGGCTCTCCCTCCTGGACCAGGATCCCCTGAATCCGGATCGCTGCGCCGAAGATCCCCTGAAACATATCCGTCTCGAAGGAGGCCTTGATGAGATCCGCGGGGAGCATCACCGAGGCCGTCATTTCTCCTGGAAGGTCTTGTCCCTCGGCCAGGGGCACCTCTGACTCGGTGGCGCAGCGTCCGTCCTTCTCCTGAACCACGCAGCCTGTGAGGCGCCACGCGATGGGGGTGTCGGGGCGCGCCGGGTTCACAGCGAGGAAGGTCACGTCAGTCTCCATGCTCTTGGGCTGGATAGCGGGGTAGATTACCTCGGGGGGATTCACGGCCACAGCGAGGACCCGAAGATCCTTGACCTCTTCGGGGCCCTCGAGGCTTCCCATGCACGCGCTGACCAGGAGCGCGGCGAAGATGACGATGAAGATGTTGCGCGTGTCCATGCCTACCACCTCGCGTTCAGGCCCAGGGTTGGAAAGATCGGGATCCCCGGGATCGTCCGGCTCTTGCGGAAGCGGTAGTCCCACTGCTCGAACTCGGAGTTGGCGTTGTTGGTGATGTTCTGGATGTCCAGGTACGTGGACAGCATCCAGCGCTCGAAGGTGAAGGTCTTCTCGACGCGGAAGTCGAGCTGGATGAAGGGGGCCAGACGGTCGGAGAGCATTGCTCCCAGGTAGGGGAGGTAGCTGCTCTGGTCCGCGTTGAACGTGGCCCCCGTGATCGGTGTTATGGGCTTCCCCGAAACGAGCTGGAATTTGAGGCCCGTCTCCCATCCCCGGCCGAGCTTGACGCTCCCGACGACGCTGAGGATGTGGGTCTGATCGAAGAAGGTGATCATCCAATCGTCCGCCGCGGAGGCCCGCTCCTCGCTGATGGAGAGGGTGTAGGCTACCCAACCGTAGAATCGACCCTCTGGTTTGACCTTGAAGAGGAACTCCCAGCCGTAGCCTCTGCCTTGCCCGCTGCTCTCGAAGTACTTCTGCTGGACGCCCTCGTCCGTGGTCACGAACGTGTCGGAGAGCACGGCCCGATCATGACGCCGCAGGTAGAAGCCCTGGGTGTCCAGGTGAATAGGCCCCCAGATGTTCCACTCGACGCCGAGGCTGTACTGGTCGGCCCATTCGGGACTCAGATCAGGGTTGCCGTAGTCACGGTCAAGGAACTGGAAGTCCGGCGCGCGGCTGAACTTCCCGACCCCGCCCTTAATCGTGACCCTGGGGTGGGGGGTGTATCGGATCGAGATGCGGGGATCCCAGGTGGCCATCACGTCCGTGTCCGATCGCCCCGGGTGGAAGATCAGGTCGGTGCGGAATCCCGGCAGGATTTCCAGGGGCTTCCATGGGCGCCAGCTCGCCTCGACGTAGAAACCCATGAAACCGTAATGATCATGGCGCTCGAAGGGCTCGGTGTCGTCGCCGAAGAGGTCGCCATGGTCGCCCCCGAGGGACTGTACGGGGATGTAGTAGTTCTTCGGGACCGGGAGGCGGCCGTTGAAGCGCGGGTTGATCCAGCTCGATGTGTTCCCGAAGGTGAAGCGCAGGGCCTCCAGAGGGAGCCAGGTGACCTCCGTGCGGACGCCGGAGCCGAACGCAGTGCCGTCCACGAAGAACTCCTCGCTGCCGAAGGTGAAGTAATCGAAGCCCGCGTCTGGTGCGACACGGATCCGCAGGTGTTTACGGGACAGGACCCACGCGGCTGCCAGGCGATGGAAGGAGCTCTGGAAGCCGATGTCGATGTCGAGGTCCTTGTCCTCGTCCGTGGTGGCCAGACGGAGCTGATCGTCGGAGCCGAATACGAAGATCGAGACGCTCTGGTCATTGGTCGGGAACCAGGAGACCTTTGCCTGGTAGTCCCAGTAGACTGGTGCGATGGTGGTCGCGTCCTGGCCCGATGCCTCGAAGACCACGGGAAGGACCGCGTCGATGTATGATCGCCGTATAGCGGCCCGCGCGCTCACCTTGCGGCCGATAGGAGTCTCCATGTAGGCAGCGATGTTGAGGAGGTTCACGTCAATCTCCCCACCGAACTGCTCGACGCGGCGGTTCTTGGAGCCAACGTCGATCACCCCCGCGGTGGCGCCTCCGTAGCGTACGGGGAAGTTGCCAGGGTAGAAGGAGATGTCCTCAAGAAAGTTGGGGTTGATGACGCTGGGTCCAGCGAGGAAGTGACACAGGACTGGGATGGCCACGCCGTCCAAGAGCACCGCGGAGTCGCCTGGGTTGGCGCCCCGGATCACGAGCATCCCGGAGCTGAAGGGTGTCCTCTGGACCCCGGGGAGGCTAGTGACGGCCCTGATTGGATCCCCGAAGGTCCCCGGGACCGTCTCCAGGGTCCGGGCTTCCAGGGTGTACTTTGTGACCACGGCCTCAACCTTCTTGCCCACGACCACGGTGCGGTATTCGTTGACCACCTTGGGCTCGATGTAGAGCTTCAGGTCCAGCTTCTTTCCCTCGACCACCTGCACCTCTGACGTGAGGCGCTTGAACTTGGGCGAGGATACGGTTACCCGGTACCGCCCGGGCTCGACCCCCTTGAGGCGGAACTTCCCTTTGCGATCCGTGGTCTCCCTGAACGGGGTGCCTTCAAGGATCACCTCAGCGCCGGGAATCGGTAGACGGACGCCCTTCTCTCGGACCTGGCCTGCCACGGTCTGTCCGGTGAACTCCTCCCCCGCCGGAGGCTTTTTCTCCAACTGGAAGTGGTAGGTGTAGCCGATACGCACCGCAGCGGGCTCGCCGTCGAGCTCAGCGGGGGAGAAGACGAAGCGCTTGGCTGCGTCTAAAGCTGCTTCGTCAAAGCCGTTCCCCGCGGGCGCGTTCACCTTGACCTCGATGACTTTGCCCGTCTCGTCGATGTCCACGACCAGTCCGACCGCTCCCTCGATGCCTGCCTTGAAGGCCTCGGTTGGATAGGTCGCATCCACGAATTCCAGGAGGGCCGGCATCTTCGTAACGATGGGCTCCTCTTCGGGCGTCTGTCGCGGGCCGTCCTGGGTCTGATCCTGGGCCAGGGCCGGCCACGCGAAGAAGGCCGCTATGAGGACGAACAGTCTTGTTCGATGCCTTGTCATGACTACTCCATCACGAAGACAAACTCCCACGGGATCTTCACCCTTGTGGGGTCGCCGTCCACCGTGGCTGGGGAGAACCGGAGCCTCTGCGCCGCGTCCCGGGCCAGCTTGTCCAGGGTCGGGTGAAGGCGCTTCAGGATCTTCACTGAGGATACACGCCCCTCGGTGTCCACCACCAGCTCAAGCTCCACCACGCCTTCGACCTCCAGTTCGCGCAGTTCCTCGGGGTAGGGGGGGCGGACGACCTTCATGACCTTGGGCATTTTCTTGACCCGGCGCAATGACCTGGTCTTGACAGCGTCGTGCTTTTTGTCTGCGATCTGCTCTTTCTTCTCAGCCTCGTCGAGGTGGCCGTCCCCATCGATGTCCGCGTTTTCCAGTTCCTCTCGTGCCTCTTCCCGTACTTCTGCTGCCTTCGCGTCGCCGCTGAGGTCACCAGTAGGTGCTGCCCCGTCCTCGGCACCATCCGGTTTACCGTCCCGTGCCTCCGCGTTGTCTCCGCCCCCGTCTCCGTCGGGGCCGTCTCTCCAGTCCTGGGGATCGTCTGACGGGGTCGGGAAGCCGTCCCCCGTGGGGAGCGGGATTCCGTGTCCGTGCGAGGCTCGTACCGAGCCGTTCAGGTTGAGGCCGATCTTCTTTGGAGACGTCTTCTTCGGGGTGACGGGTGTTCTGGGGACGTCGGATTTTGGGCGCGGGGTTGGCATGTCGATTTTCTTGCGCGGCGTTTTCTTTCGGGTCGGTTTCGGAGGCTTTGGTTGTGGCTTGGGTTTGGGGGGATCCACGGTCGCAGGCTCCCGGCTGGGAACGGGCACGGGCGGTTT